>JBFGHF010000677.1:0-2557 GCA_041578355.1 Acidobacteriota bacterium | reverse complement strand
TTCTTGACGTTCGGAGTTCAACAAAGCGACGCGGCTCGATTTCGCCACGAGATCGGCCCGTGACGGAGGTCACATTCCCTCATCTAAATTGGGTCAGCTTTTCCCCAAGACCGGCTAAATAACGGCTTTCCCCTTTTCGATTGCGTCGTTGGCACAGAGCTTGCAACGTCAAAAGTGGCCGCGGACGAGACAAAGGCCTCTCCACGGTCGTGCCGGTGACGATGAACACCACGATTGGCACAGTCGAGGTCTTATGATCGCCAAACCAAGAGACTGGAACCCGGTCTCAGAGAGGCTGAAGAGTGATGAGAGTTTCCTTTAACAGAAAGAGAAGGAGTGTCGCCGGTTTTTCCCTCGCCGATCTTCTTCTGGTCATCGGCCTGACCATGGTGGTCGGGGCCATGGCAGTGCCCGCCATGCGGAGCACCATCCGAAACTATCGCCTGGCCGCTTCGGCCGACCGCCTGGCCGCCGAGCTCAACGCCGCACGGGTGAGCGCGGTTTCCCGAGGGACGACCTATCGCCTCGACATCAGCACTTCCCAGAAAACGTTTCGAATCGTGGATCTTTCTGATGTGAACAACCCCACCCGAGTGGCGAGGTCTTTGGGAAGCGACGTCAGCTTCGGTGCGGTCCCGGCCAATCCCATCCTTTTCACCAGCCGAGGGGCGGCGCGAGGCGGGACCATCGAGCTGCTCACCAATCGAGGCAAGAAGATCAACATCATTATCAGTCCCTCGGGAAAGACGCGGGTGGAAAAGGTCGACGAGGCTCCTGTGGAAGAAGAGCCGGCGTATTAAAGAGAGTCAGCCAAGGGCAAGGAAGAGAAGATGAGGCAAGGGGAGTTCGGCAAGAAAGACGGTTTCAGTCTGCTCGAGTTGCTGGTAGCCGTCGCTGTCTTGGCAGTCAGCCTGCTGGGCCTGGCCCAGCTTCTCGGGGTGGCCATTCAGCAGAACGAATTCTCCGTCTACAACACGTCGGCGATCGAACTGGCACGGGGTAAACTCGAGGAACTGAAAGCGGCCTACAACTGGGAACTGGCAACGGGCGGCACCTCCGCTGATCTGACGGACGGAAACCACGGCCCGGAACAGATCAGCCTGGAGAGCGACGACACCTTTCACGGCGATCGCATCTTGACCGTCACCTGGAGCGTCAACCGTGTTGGGAATCGCAAGGATGTGGTCATCAGCGTCAATCCCGACGGCATGAGCGATCCCCTGGCGCAGTCGCCCAAAACTCGAAAGACCGTGGTCATGACTACGAGCTTTTCGCCATGAGAATACGAGGATTCACGCTTCTGGAGATGGTCATCGCCACGGCGATTTTCGCAGTGGTATCGGGCGGCATCGTCATCTTCCTGCATCGCGGTCAGCAGACCTTCCGCTCGCAGGGTCAACGAACCCGCAGCGTCGAACAGGCTCGCATCGCGCTGGATCAGATGATTCGTTATCTGCGCCACTCCGGCAACGACCCGTTTGGGACGATGGAAGCGGGAGGCATTCCCGCCATCGAGATCCTCGGTTCGGGGCACATCCGGATCAACAGCGATATGACAGGTTCGGTGGCCAGCCAAACGGGCGACCCGTTGGAGTCCACGGGAGACCCGGACGGCACTTTGGCGAGCATTCACGAGCGGGTGGAATTCCGCTACGACTCTTCGGCTGACGAGCTTTACTCCGATATCGGTTACGGCGAGGGTTTGGTGGTGGAAGACATCAGTACGTTTGAATTGGAGTTCTTCGATGCTGTGGGCAATCTGACCAACATCCCGGCAGATATTGCGAGGGTCAGGATACGGTTGGTTGTTCGGAGCGAAGACGCCGACATGGCGACCGGCCACGCAAACCAGCTTTCGCTTCAGTCGGACGTGTTTCTGCGCAGCAAATCTTTCAACCCCTTGGCGGAGAGTTGAGAAAGCCGCCGGGAAGGGAATCATGCTCAAGATGCAGCCATCAATCATTGGGCGGGCAACCGGGCGCGGCCAGGGGGCGTCGGGCGAAGAGGGGTTCGCCCTCATCCTGGCCGTCATCACGGCCATATTGCTGACTCTGATCGGACTCAGCCTGACCTCGTCGAGCCTGGTCGAGTTCAGCATGAGTAATGAATTCGAGGCGCATGAAAAGGCCTTGGTTGTCGCTGACGCGGCTTTCAACAGGGCGAAGAACAGCCTGCGCGGAAAAGACTTGACGACCGTGCTTTCGACGCCGACCCCCGTCCCGAAGTACATCAATTACACTGAGCCGCAGCCGGGAACGCACGCCGCCCGGAATCCACTGTTTCCTCACGAGGCTCGCAACGTCGACTTCGACTATCCGCCAAACCCGGTGGGTATGCGAAACGCCTTCGGCTTCCTGACCCCGCCGCCTCCCTACGGAGTCCAGGTGGGTAGTGGGCGATTCTTTGCCAGTATCAGCGACAACGAGGATGAACTTCCCCTGGGGCTGGCAAACGATCCTCAAACAGACACAGACTACACCGTCTATTTGCGGGTGTTGGCGGTCGAGCCGGCGACCGGTGCGGAAGTGAACACGGTCGGCTCCGGCCGCAAGAACTC
>JBFGHF010000676.1:0-2564 GCA_041578355.1 Acidobacteriota bacterium | reverse complement strand
GGCCGAGGTCGCCGCCTCGATCGTGCCCAGCGCCCCGCCGGCGAATTCAAACGCCGCCACAGCGGTGTCTTCGACTTCGATCTCGTGCAGCAAGGTGGCCGTCCGCGCACTCAGGTTGGCGACATCTCCGCAGAGCCAAAGGATCAGGTCGACGGTGTGAATCCCTTGATTCATCAGCGCGCCTCCTCCATCGAGCGCCCAGGTCCCTCGCCAACGCGAATCCGAGTAGTAGTCCGGGGGACGGTGCCAGCGGACGTGGGCCGAGACGAGCAGAATCCGGCCCAGCGATCCTCCGTCGATCAACTGCTTGAGCCGCACGATGTCCGGCGCGACCCGGTCCTGGAAGAAAACGCCCAGTCGAACCCCGGCCCGCCGACACTCTTCGATCAACCGGTCGGCCCGCGCGACCGTGACGTCGATCGGCTTCTCAACCAGGACGTGCAGGCCTTTACGGGCCGCCGCGATTCCCTGTTCGGCATGACGGCCGGAGGGGCTTCCGATCGCCACCATGTCCATGGGGCGGTGATCGAGGAACTCGTTCAAGTCGGTGAACGTGGGGGTCCCCGCCATCTCTCCCAGGCATCTCACTTTGTCGGCGTTGTCGCCGCAGACGGCGGCGATCTTCAGGCCGTCGATTTCTTGGGCGGCCCTGAGATGGGTCTCGCTGATGCCGCCTCCGCCGACGATTCCGATGTGTTTGGCCATGATTCGCCTCAGCCCCCGAACAAACCTCCCAAAGCGTCCATCACCTTGACGCTCGCACCGACCACCGCGATCAGCACAACGATCAACATCCCAACGTTCCAGGCGAGCCGTGCGTTGCCTTTGGGCATGTCTTCTCCCAGGTAAGATCGTTTGTTGCAGAGGATCAGAAACCCGATGTAGGCGATGGGCAGCAGAATCAGGGCGAACGACGAGATCAGGGGACCCAGCCAGAAGGGCGCGCTGTAAGCCACTCCGAGGATTCCGAAGGCGGGCAGCACGGTCCCCAGCTTGAACCAGAAACCCTCGTGCGGGACGCCCAGGATCTCGCACAAGGCCAGCCCGCTGATCAGCATCAGGATCATGATCGTGCTCATCGGCATGGCGGCGATTCCCAAATCGAAGAGGATCCGGCCCGTGGCATCGGGGAACCAGCTACCTTCGAAAAGCGGCCCCATCACCTTGGCCACCGCGGCCGGCCCGTCGGGCCTCTCCGGCGAGCCCTGAATCACGTTGGCGGTGGTAATGATCACCAGGCTGCTCACCACGGCGAATGGAAGCAGCATCCCCCCGAAGAGATCGAAGCGGGCCAATCCCAGATGGTGCCTGCCCCAGCCGCGGGCGCGCAGTGTAATCGGAAAGAGAAAGGTCATGTTGATTCCGACGGCGCACCCCAGGGCGCCCAATACCATCGTCCGGTCCTCCGGCGAGTCGGGAAAACTGCTGGGGATCAGGCCGGCGAAGAGCTCGGACCAGCGGATCCCGGTCTTCCAAGCCACCAAAAGGAAACAGATCACCATGAAGAGGACGATGCCCTTGAGGATCGACTCGTAAAGCCGGACCCCGCTGCGCCTCTCGCCTCCGTAGGCCCAGGTGAGCGGGATGCTGACAGCCACGATCAAAAGACCCAAGCCCCACTTGGCGGCGACCGATTCGCCCTCGCCCGCCACCCATCCCGCGGTCTCCCCCACGTCGACCAGACAGGCGGCGGCCGCCGCGAACTGGTTCATGCTCCAGAAAATGGAGGTGATGATGGCGGCCAACGCCCAGGCATAAGCCAGAAGCGGGTTGACGTACTGTCCCATGGCCCGGTAGATCGAGGTTTCGCGATAGAGGGTGGGGCGCGCGATGGCGGCGAACATGATGACGCCCATCGCCATCCCCAGGATATTGACCCAGAGCATCTCGTAGCCGAACTTCCAGCCCAGGTAGAAGGCCGAAGTCGCGGTGCTGGCTCCAAGCGTTATCGCTCCTTGAATCCAGCCCGGGCCCGAGAGGCGGGCGTAACCGAGCAAGCGCCCGGCCAGCGGTCTGGCGTTGACTTCCTTGAGGTGATCGAGTTCCGCCCGGGTTTTGTCGGTCTTCATGGTCCTTTCCCATCCACTGGAACAGCCGCTTCAGCCTTCCCGCCAAGGCGGTCGCCTCGAGCTCGAAGGACATCCCGCGAGAAACTCCCGCGGCCCTTCCGCTCCCATCATTTCGTGTGCGCCCTATTTAAGCAGGGCAGACGGCGAAATCAAACCCGATTTTGAAAGCGCCGCGGCGAGGGTTAGAATCGTTGCGGATCTGAAAGCGGCGCGGACATCAATCGGCCCGGCCCTCAGCCGGAGAAAGCGTGATCTGCGGTCGAGGGCGGCGATCTCGGGATCCCAGGCCGATCGACGCGCGGAGGGAGAAGGACCTTGGCACGAGAATCGATCAATCGACGAAACTTTTTGGCGGGTGTCACGGCGGCTCTTGCGGCTGTTTCCTGCGGCTCGGGAATTCCCGGCGGAAAGGCATCGCCCGCGGTCAAACTGGGAGTGGCCAGCTATTCATTGCGAAAATTCCCCTTGGAGGAAGCCATCGCAATGATCGGCGAG
>JBFGHF010000675.1:0-2566 GCA_041578355.1 Acidobacteriota bacterium | reverse complement strand
TCCGTTGACGACGCCCAGATAAAGGTCTCGAGGGATGCGCAATCGCACCTCCAACCCGCTCGAATCCTCGCGGTAGATGCCGCGAGGACGCAAATTCTCGCGGAGCGCCACCGAGAGAATCAAGGGCACTCGTGTGCCGCTTCTGACCACCTCGGCCCTGATCTCCCCCCCCTCGGCGGGGAAGAAGTAAACCCGGTCGCCCGGCTGGACCGCGCCCAGATCGCGTCGGAAATAGGTGTTCTCCTGCTCGTCGTAGCGCACCATCTTGGTGTCGGGACCGACTGTCACCGTGCGCCCGTCGACGGTGCTGAACGAGGAGGCAGCGGGATTCGTGCTCTGCACCGTCGTCTCGATCAAGAGACGCTCCTCGAAGCCTTCGTTGCGCTCTTCGGAGGAGAGGCGGTTGTATTCGATGCCCAGGCGTCGTCCCGATCGTTCCAGCCTCAGCTTGGAGTTGGGGCGGGTGGCGATGCGAAACGACTCCAGGTTGACGGGGATGGCCGAGGACTGGCCCCGCACGATGGCCAGAGGCAGCCGCCAGAGGCCGTCGTCGGCGCTGCTGAGGTTGATTTCGAAGGTCTCGCCCATCCAACGGGGCCGGCTCTCTCCGGCCCAAGCTCCCGCCTCCGAGGCGAACACGTAGTTGTAGGCGACGACGTAGCTGCCGGCGGGCGCCGCGCTGCCGTTCTCGTCCAGGTTGAAGCTGACGCGGCCGGCTTTGCGGGCCCGGTGAAGCCGGAACAGCGAAGCCAATTGGTCGAGCAGCCCCGCTCTCTCAGAACTGTCGGCGATTTCGTAGGTCTCGCTCCCCAAAGCCCTCCAGCCGGCGGCGGTTTCCCCCGGGTGGGCTTCGAAGGGCGCTTGGCATTCGTCGACAGCGGGGCGGCAGGCGTAAACGTCGATTCTCACCCGATCGTCGTCGCGGTCGGAAACGGCGTAGAAGGAGAGGTCGAATCCCCCGTCGGAGGAATTCTGGGATGCCGGCGTGGCGTTGAGCAACTGCGTACCGGCCCAGGGATCGAGCCCCAGTTGGGCCAGGATCGTGGAGGCCGTGATGTAGGCGACGAGCAGGAATTTGGCGAAGATCAAGAGCAGGTTGGAGAAGTCCTCGTGATGGCTGATCAGCGAATCGATCCTGGGACCGCCCATTACTTTTTCTTCTTCTCCGGTTTGCCTGAGTCCGCGCCTTCCTCAGAGGACGCCGCGTCGACTTGAGTGATCGTCGCCTCGGCCCGAATGTTGGTCAGTTCCGCCCGATAGGTGATCTTCTCGGGCTTGGAATGCGGGTTTCCCAGGGCCGTGCCTCCCGGGAATCGCCGCGCGATCTGATCGGCCAGGTGTTCGACGGACTTCTCGCTGAGCGTGACCTCGTCTCCGGGGTTTGCCCCCTCCAGTTCCTCTTCCATCCGCCCCGCCCAGTTGCGCAGAAGCGCGTAGACCAGAATGCTCAGGATGACGAAGATCACGGCCAGCGCCGGGTAGACGGTCATCAAAGCCAACCCCGCCGCCAACCCCAAGGCGTTTATGACGGTGGCCCACCGATTGAGCCGCTTGATCTTGCGGACCTCGTTCGCCGCGGATCGAGTAGCGAGCTGATTGGACGCGGTTTCGACAATGCTTCGCTCAAGGGTCATGTCTTTCCGGTCGATTTTCCGACCGTTGATCGAGACTCTAGGATCTGCGGCCTCCAAGGTCAAACAGGATAAGTCCTGTCTTCGTTCCGGTTCTCCCGGAATCTTGCCCGAGAAGCGTGATCCTGATCACTCGTCATGCTTGTCTCGATCGGTAGTCTCTTTAAGGAAGCCCCTGTGGAGGAGCTTGGGTCGGCTGGGCTCAAGTCTCAGACCCCTCTGAGGGGATCTTGGGGCTGGCAGAATTGTCGCTAAACCTGCTGCGGGTTCGGCCGATTTAAGGAATGACAAGTCTTTTTCATTGACGTGTCGTGGGGTTGTCCGGGTGGCTGTGGAATCGAGGCTCCGGGAAAGAGGAAGAGATGATGAGTGCATCGAGTCAACGCACCACCGTTGGGGATTTCAAATCCGACCACAAGCAGCCGATCCTCCAGGTCGAGCCCAAGCGTGCCGCCATTCTGGCTCTACTCGCGGTCGTATCTGGCTGGCTTCTATTGAATGGTTGGGCCATGACCATGGCGTTGATGTAAGTCCCCTTGCGGTGAATCCATCGGGTTGGATCTGAACCGAGAGTCGCTGTGCGCTCTCGTGCTTGTCTCCCTTCTGGAATTGACCCGGAATAATGTATCGTGCGGGGGCTCGATCGGCTCCTGAGGCTCCGCCAAACCTCCTAAAAAGAGATCCCCTCCCTGGTTCCTATCCGAGCTTGCTAGAGCGACTCTTGCTTTGATAGCATCGTAAGCCTTATCGGCAGACCTGAGTTCCCTCTCTTGACCAGCGCCGGGTATGACAGTCCAGGCTCGGTTTTGCCCTGCGGAGACGGAGGCAAAGGAAACTCCCTCTGGCAAGCACCGTGACTAGCGCCTCGAGTCAGTTCGTTTTGTTCCTTAGATGTGTCGTCATAGGCACTCTCGTCGTCTTGCCCCAAGGATTAC
>JBFGHF010000674.1:0-2567 GCA_041578355.1 Acidobacteriota bacterium | reverse complement strand
CTACGGCGCCGAGGGGCCCGCGCTGGCGGAGATCGCAGAAGAAGAGAGGCGGGCGGCGGTCGAGGCCGCCGTGCGATTGGAAGACGCGGGAATCCCCTGTCCCGTCGTCAGTGTGGGGTCGACGCCCACAGCCTTGAGCGCCCGCAGTCTGGAGGGAGTCAGCGAGATCCGTCCGGGCAACTACATGTTTTTCGATCTGTCGATGTGCAGCCGCGGTTTGTGCGAGTTGGAGGACATCGCGGTCAGCGTCCTCGCCACCGTTATCGCTCATCAGAGACGAGAAGGGCACGCCCTGGTGGACGCGGGCGCTTTGGCTTTGTCCAAGGATCTTTCCGCCAACCGGGGCGGCTATCGGGGAGTGGGCTACGGGTTGGTTCCCCGATCTGTGCCGATCCCCGAGCTGATCCTACCCTCCGTATCTCAGGAACAGGGCAAGCTGCGGACGCGGGACGGAGGACCGTTTCCCTTCGATCGCCTTCCCATCGGAAGCCGGGTCCGCCTGGTTCCCAATCACTCCTGCCTGACTTGCGCGGCCTATGATCGCTACGCCGTGGTCGAAGATGATCGCGTGATCGACGTCTGGGAAAGGGAAAACGGCTGGTGAACCGAGTTCCGGCCAACAGAGGCCGCCCGCCCCAGAAAGGACTCATCGGTCGAGAGGTTGCCGAGAGCCCCGTCCCAGTTGGTCGAGTTCCCGCTGCATCCAGGTGATTCCGGCGATCCCCGCGACTCCGGTGGCGAAGACGGCGGCGGCATTGTCTTCCTCGATTCCGCCGATGGCGAAGACGGGGATTCCCAGCTTGGCGACCGCCCGGCGCAAATTGTGCAAGCCGAGCGGTGGAGTTTGCGATTTTTTCGAGAGGGGCGGAAAAATCGGCCCGAGAATCAGATAGTCGGCGCCTGCGGCTTGGCTGTGGAGGGCCTCGGCGAGGGAATGAACGGACTGCCCCACCCAAAGGCCGGATCGCGCCCGCTCGCGCAACCGGATGGCCAGGGCCAGCTTCTGATTCGATTTGAGGTGGACCCCCTGGGCGCCCTCCTCGAATGCCAGGCGGACATCCGAGTTGACGAAGAAGAGCCGGCCGCTCCGAGTGGCCAATTCGGCTCCTCGACGAAGCATTGCTCGGCTGGTCCTCTCGTCCAGGTCCGGCTCGCGCCATTGAATCAGGGTCGCCGATGTGGAGAAGAGGGCCTCCAAGTAGCGATCGACCGGCAGTCGGGGCGCGAGAAGGCGGTTGGAAACTCCGTAGCGGAGCGGCTTGCGGTCAAACCTTGCCAGAGTAGCGTTGAAATCGGGCAACTTCCAGGACACCCAGCAGCAGATTCACGACCCCCAGGCCCGAGACGGCGCCGCGAAAGAAGTTGTTAAGTAATACCACTTTCAATCCGGGGAAGTGGGTGAGAAGAGAGTTCTGCTCCCATATCCAGAGCCAGGGAAAGACGATCAGGAAGATCCCAACTTCCAGGCAATAAAGCACATAGATGACGAAGAGAGCTTTATTGATCATTCACCAATGTGCGCAACTCGCCCACTCGCTGCGCCACGTCACGGTATTCCTCGTCCGCCTGGAGGATTTCGCGGTAGGCCTGAAGCGCCCTCGATGTATCGCCCCGGTTCTCCAGTGCGAACGCCAGATCGTACTGGAGCGCTTTCCACTCGAAATCACGTGCCATCGGGCTTTGCAAACCCTCGCGCGCCCAGAAGATCGCCTGGTCGTAATTGGCCAATTGCAGGTAGGAATTGGCCAGCATGCTGCAGCAGAGAATCCTCTGCTTGGGGTCCTGGGAGTCCTCGAGGGCTTCGACGGCCTGCAGGAATTCCTGAACTGCGTCGTCGAAAAGCCCCATTTCCTTGTAGGCCAGTCCTCGATCGTACTGCACCTCGGGGGTGTTTCGAATCTCTTCATCGGCGGGAGTCAGATCGAACTGGGGCAACTCTTCCTGGCGTTCGACTTCGGTTCCCGTGAAAAGGCCGTCCAAGGCGCTTTCGATCTCGGTTTCGAAGTTGTCCGCGGTCTCGACCTCCTCCACGTTGGCAGGCGCAGCGTCCTCCGCCATTCGGGCCGACGCCTCGATTCGGTCCGAGGGGACGACTTGTTGTGCTCTGCGCAGGACCCGCGAGTCGTCGGGAAAAGCGCGCAGCATGCGTTCCAAGAGCCGCCGTGCGTCCTCTCCGAAACCCAGTTTGAGATAGAAATCCACTTCTTCGAGCGCTTCGTCCAGAGATGCGATGGCGGGCTCGTCGGCCGGAAGATCGACGGGCTCTCTGGTGGGTTCCTCGGTGGGAAGAAAAGCGTCTTCCGCTTGCTCGTCGAGCGTAAAGACTCCGTCCGTTTCCTCTTGCGAGTCGAGCACGAAGAGGCCGGAGCTTTCCGGAGCGGCTTCGTCCCCGGAGGGAGCGTCGGATTGCAGATCGATAGTTCCGGTGGCCTCCCCGGGTTGGCCGTCTTCGTCGTCGGGGGTGTCTTCGATCTGGGGAAAGTGATTGTTGACTTCAGCCTCGTGCAGTCCCTGATTCTCGACCCAGCCTGTGCGGACCAAGCCCTCGGCGATCAAGCTGTCGTAAT
>JBFGHF010000673.1:0-2569 GCA_041578355.1 Acidobacteriota bacterium | reverse complement strand
GGCCGCGCGGTACTTTCGGTACGTCGGCCGGGAGAGAAGCTTATTTTGGATGACATGGATCGCCGTGGCGACTTCTTGTTGGTCCATGGGGTGCATTTCCGGCAATTCGAAAAAGGCGCCGGCACATCTGGCGGCGTGCTCCCAGCAGTCGGCTTCCTTCTCGGTGAATCCGGCAGACAGCACGTTCTTGCGGTCTTTCTCCGAGTCGTATTCGGCTTCCTGGCGCTGATTCGCGGCTTCGGTCAGCCCGACCGCCGCGACGCCGGCTGTCAGCGCGCTCAGAATCGCTTCTCGACGGTTCTTCATTGAGTTCTCCTTTCCGTACCGAGTGTAACGCTTGGGAGTCTCGGAGTCCGACCCTGAGAGAGCACGGTTCGTGAGAAGCGGAATCACCCAATGCCCAGGACGGTGGCGCCAAGGGCAGACCGGCGGTTATGAATCCGACAATCATCTCGGACGTTTTCCGTCTAGTCTGCGGGAATGAGAAAACTGTCACGCCGAGTCGCCCGGAATCGATTCTGTCTGATCGCGACCTTGCTTTTCCTGCTGCCGGCTGTGGGCAATCTCCCGACAACCATCCCGGCGTCGCCGTCGGCCGGCCTGGAACAGAGCGGCGAGCAAATCTCCTGGAACCAGCAAGGCCTCGACGAGTTGTTGGCTCCCGTCTTCATCAACAAGATGGCCGATTTCTACGTCGCTGGAGCTGCCATCAGCATTGTCAAGGATGATCGGCTCGTCTACACCCGAGCCTTTGGAAAAAGGGACGTCTTCGCGGAAGTCCCCGTGGTGGCGGACCGCACCCTTTTTCGGATCGGATCGGTGACCAAGACGATCACGGGCGTGGCTGTCATGCAGCTGGTCGACAGGGGGCTTCTCGATCTCGACGCCGACGTCAACGCGTACCTGAGCGAATTCAAGATCGACGATCGCTTCGACGAGCCCGTACGGGTCAGGGACCTGCTCACCCACACCGCCGGTTTCGATCAGTTGGGAACCGGTCGCCACGAAGAGAAAGGCGAGGATGTGAGGCCTCTCGGCGAGTTCCTGGCCGAAAATCTGGTTCGGATCCGGCCTCCCCGAGAAGTGAGCTGCTACGACACCTACGCGATAACACTGGCCGGCTATCTGATCGAAGAGCTTTCACAGCTCGGCTACGAGGCCTACCTGAAGCGCAATCTTTTCGAACCGCTCCGGATGCAGCGGACGAATGTCTACGTTCCCGAAAGTTTGAAGAGCGATGTCGCCGTCGGCTACGAGTTTCGGGGCGAGTGGTTTCCTCAGCGTTGGGAGTTTATGAATACCGACCCGGCCTCGACCGTCAACAGCACCGTGACCGATATGGCCAACTACATGAGGATGCTACTCAACGGTGGCGAGTTCGAAGGGAGGCAGGTCCTCAGCCGAAGATCGACCGAGGCCATGTTGTCCCGCCAATACGGCAATCACCCTGAATTGCCCGGCTACGGACTCACCTTCTGGGAGGACACCGCCTACGGGGTCGATGCCTTCAGTCACGGTGGATCGATGACCGGCTTCGGGAGTTATCTCTACCTGGTGCCCGCCGAGAACCTCGGTGTATTCGTCGCCTTCAGTCAAGAATCGGGGCGTTTGGCTGATCAAGTCATCTCGCGCCTCGTCGCAACGGCTTTGAAAGACAAGGTCCGGAAACCGGAAATCCGTCCTCGGTTTTCCGGCGGAATCGAACTGTCCCGGTTCACCGGTAGTTATGCCGACAATATGTACAACCATTCGAATCCGGGGCAGGGATGGCGGAGGCGACCCTTCGAACTCGAAGCCGACGGCAAGGGGAACCTGGTTTTCAACCAGCGTCCGGCGCACCCCGTGGCCCCCTTGATCTTCCAGCGCGATGACGGCTTGTTGCTGGTTTTTCGAGAGAACGCCGTGGGCGAGATCACTCACCTTTTGGTGCGGCAGACCGTTTACGAGAGACTCGATTGAGCGGGGTGGGTGCGCACCCGGGTGTATCATGGAAACAATGACTTGGAAGCTTCTGTTGTTCGGCTTGATTCCGCTCTGGGCGACGGGACCGGCGGCGTCGACCGTTGAAGCGGCCGACTGGGCTTGGAAACAAATCCAGCCCTCCGGACCCGAGCCGGCCGCTCGCGCTTACGGGACGGCGGTCCACGATCCGGTGGCGGATCGGATCATCCTTTTCGGGGGACAGGGCAGCGGGGCCTTCCTCAACGACGTATGGGCCTTCGACCTGGCTTCCCAGCAATGGCAGGAGCTCGACCCTTCGGGGACTGCGCCTTCGCCCCGCCACGGGCATAATGCCATCTACGATCCCGTGGGACACAGCATGGTGGTCTGGGCGGGTCAAGGGGCCGGTTTCTTCAACGACGTGTGGGTCCTCGAACTGGGCGAGATGCGATGGAGGGAACTCGACCCCGCCAATTCCCCCGATCGCCGCTACGGCTCGGCCGCCGTCTTCGACCCCCTCTCCCGCAGTTTGGTTCAGTTTGCAGGGTTCACCAACTCGGGACGCTTCAACGACACGCAATCGCTCGACCTGCTGAACGAAACCTGGCTCGTTCTGAATCCGGAAACT
>JBFGHF010000672.1:0-2574 GCA_041578355.1 Acidobacteriota bacterium | reverse complement strand
GAGAACCACCCCCACACCGGGAAGTTCAAGCGGCGGAGGGTTTTGCCACTCGAGGCCGTGTTCGGCGAGGCTCAGCCGATCGGCGACTAGCGGACTGAATCCGCCCCGATCGAAGAGCAGCCCCGGAAAGGAACAGCCCTGGTGGAATTCATGAAGCTCGCACAGTCCCCCGGCCCTCGGCCGCTGCTCGAGCACCATGACTTTGAGCCCGGACCGGGCCAGGTGCAGAGCGCAGACCAGTCCGTTGTGACCAGCGCCGATCACCACAGCGTCGATCATCGGAGCCCCCCCGACTCGAGAAGGGTTTTGGCGCAAAGGGCGCCGGGAGCCCCCATGATTCCCCCCCCCGGATGGGACCCCGAGGCACAAATCCACAGTTTCTCCACCGGAGTCCTGTAACGCGACCAGCCCGCCATGGGACGCAGAAAGGAAAGCTGCTCCAAACTCAGCTCCCCGTGAAAGATGTTGCCTTCGGTCAGTCCGTACTCCTGCTCCAGGTCCCAGGGTGTCAACGCTTGGCGGTGCAGAATCAGATCGGGCAGTTTGGGCATGTACTGGCTCAGTGTGGAGACGACCGTGTCGGCGAACTGCTCCCGCTTTTCAGGCCAGGTTTCGGGACCGTCCGCCAAATGGTAGGGGGCGTACTGGACGAAGATCGACATGACGTGTTTGCCGGGAGGCGCAACACTGGGGTCGGTCAATGACGGAATGACGATGTCCAAAAAAGGCTGCCGCGAGTAGTTCCCGTACTTTGCGTCGTCGTAAGCGCGCTCCAGATAGTCGACACCGGGCGAGATGGTGATATCACCGCGCAGATGAATGCCGTCTCCGGGCAGGCAGCTGAACTCGGGAAGCCCGTCCAGCGCCAGGTTGACCTTTCCCGAACTGCCGCGCAGCTTGTAGCGCCGGATCTGGCGCACGACCTCCGGATCCAACTCCCGCTCGCCCACCAATCCCAGGAATGTGCGGTGCGGGTCGACCGCCGAAATCACCACACGGCTGTGCAGTTCGTCTCCGTTTTCCTGGACCACCCCCCGAGCACTGCCGTTTTTCATCAAAATCCGGGAAACGGGGGATTGAGTGCGGATCTCGGCCCCGAAATGGCGGGCTGAATTGGCGAAGGCTCGGGAGATCCCACCCGTGCCGCCCTTGGACAGGCCCCAAGCCCGAAAGGAGCCATCGATCTCACCCATGTAATGATGAAGCAGAACGTAGGCGGTCCCGGGCGAGCGGACCCCCAGGAAAGTGCCGATGATTCCGCTGACCGCCATGGGGGCGATCAACTGGTCGGCCTCGAACCATTCCGAGAGGAAATCGACGGCACTCATGGTGAGCATCTTGACCTGAGCGGCCGTCCAATCGGGGCCACGCCCGGTCAGGTGGCGCGCCAACCCGAGGGTCTTGAAGATCTCTCGAGGGTCGAGCGACACCGGATCGGCGGGAGGGTTGTCGATGACCGGCTTCACCATCCGGCCCAGCTCGCTCATCGCCTGCCCGAACTGGGGATAGATCTCGGCGTCGCAACGGGAAAACGCCTGGATCGACCTGCGGGTGCGTTCCGGGTCGCTGTCGCGGAGCAGGTAACGCCCGTCGAGGAACGGTGTGAAGGTCGAATCCAAGGGCAGGATCTCCAACCCGTGACGAGGCAAGTCGAGGTCTCGGATGATCCAGGGCCGGAGCAAGCTCACCACGTAGGAACAAGCCGAATAATGGAACCCGGGCAAGTGCTCCTCGGTGACGGCGGCGCCTCCCAACAGGTGACGCCGCTCCAGGACCAGGACTTTGCGCCCCGCCTTGGCCAGATAGGCGGCACAACATAGGCCGTTGTGTCCTCCTCCGACCACAATAGCGTCCCAACGGAGTTTGCTCACGGCGTGCGCTTCCTCGGTGGGTCGAAAAAAGGAGTCTTGACGACCAGCGCCTCGACACGTCGCCGCTCGAACTCCACCGTGTGCTCGATCTGGAGGGCGGTGCCCGGTCGGGCGTAGGGAGTCCGGACCGAAGCCAAGGCGATGCTCTTTTTGAGAATCGGCGACCAGGTATGGCTGGTGGCCTGACCGATCTGCTTGCCGTCGTCATAGACGGGCAGCGGGTCGCGCCTTGCCTCGGCAGGCAGGCCGGCAGGCAGTCCGTAGCTGTCGTAAAGCGACTCCAACTCGTCCCAGTCCAGTTCCAGGCCCACCAGCCGCCAACCCTTTTCATCGGATTTCTCTCGCCCTAAGGCGGCCTCACCGACAAAGGGCCCGCGCTCCAGATGGACCAACCATCCCAAGCCGATTTCGAAAGGGGAGGACCTGCGCGTCTCCAAAACCACGCGCGGGGCGCTGAAATAGTCGACGCCCAGCATGATGTAGCCCGCTTCGATGCGTGTCATGTCCAGAGCGTCCAAACCCGCCGGGGCCAATCCGTGGGGACGGCCGGCGGCGATGATAGCATCCCAGATTTCCAGCGCCCGCTTGTTGTCGACCCAGACTTCATACCCCAGATCGCCCGTGTATCCGGTCCGGCTGATCCACACTTCGTGGCCCTCGAGCGAAGCCGCTGTCACGCCGAAAAACTTGAGGTTCTCGAAGT
>JBFGHF010000671.1:0-2587 GCA_041578355.1 Acidobacteriota bacterium | reverse complement strand
GTTCTCGACCATGTTATTATCGGCGCCCGAAAATACTACTGTTTCGCCTACCTGGGGCCCCTTTGAATGCGGAGTTGGGTGTGTCGGAAAGAAAAAGCGGCGGGGTTGCCATGGTTGCCCAGGCCAGGCAGTCATGAGGCTCAGCCCCAAGTCTGAGATCCCAATCCAAAAAGACTGAATGAGCGATCTGCACGGCACCCGCTTTGAACTCGACTTACCCCGAAATCGTCAATTTCAGGTTGTCGCCCTCGGTCAGAACAGCGTCGACCTGATCTGTTATCTCCCCCGATTCCCTCGCCACAACAGCAAGCTTCGCATCGACAGCTTCGACAGGTCGGGCGGAGGCCCTGCTGCGACTGCCGCCGCGCTGTGCGCCCGCTACGGCCTGCGGACGCGCTACGTGGGCCGTGTCGGAGACGATGAGTTGGGCCGCTTTTCGATGCGCAGCCTGGCCGCCGAGCCGATCGACCTGTCTTGCGTCGATACGGTGCCGGGGGCGGAGACACAATCCGCCTTCATCCTGGTCGACCGCACCAACGGTGAAAGAACCGTCCTTTGGAACCGTGACCCCCGACTCGATTACAAGCCGGGCGAGTTGCGGCGGGCATGGATTGTGGCAGGTCAAGTCCTTCATCTGGATGGCGCCGACCAGAGTGCCGCCATAGAGGCTGCCCGCTGGGCACGGCAGGAGGGGATGATCGTGGCTTTGGATATCGACGCCCTTCGTTCCCGGACCGACGAGCTTCTCCGACTGGTTGATTTCGCGGTTGCCTCGGAGGACTTTCTGACTCAACTCGCCGCAGGGCGCAGTTGGCGTAGCGGTCTCGAACGGTTGGCCGGTCTGACCCGGGTCGCCATCTCGCCGAAGGGCGAGCGAGGCTGCTGCATCTTCCTAGACGGAGAGATCGTCGAGGTTCCCGGCTTCTCCGTCAAAGCCTTCGACACGACCGCTGCCCAAGCCGTTTTTGGCGGCGCTTTGTGCTTTGCGCTGTTTCAGGGCTGGAGCGTTTGGCGCAGTCTCCGCTTCTGCAACGCTGCTGCGGCGCTCTTCGGCAAAGCGAAGGGAGAGCAGCGCGGGGTTCCCGCTCTGGAAAACGTTTTGAACCCGCTCGACTGACAATTCCCCTCGAGCTTCCGGAAGAGGCCGAGACTGCCCGAGAGCCGCCGACCGGGCGCTTTTCCCTAATGAGAATGAGAATCAGAATCAACAGCACAAATCTCTTGTTTTCAAATAGTTAACTTGATGCAGGCAGGGCCGTTTCGATATCATGATGGAGGTGAAAAACAACTCATTCGAATTGGGGAAATAGCACTCACGAACGCAGCTTCGAAAGCCGTCGACCCCGCCGCTCTCGGCAGAGTGAGGCGGCTCGCCAGAAAGTAGGAAAGTAATGGTCTCCAAGAAAATGCAAAAGGCGCTCAACCGGCAGATCCAGGCCGAGTTGCAGGCTTCTTATCTTTACCTCTCCATGTCCACCGCGGCGACCGCCCTCGATCTCGAGGGGACCGCCCACTGGATGCGTCTGCAAAGCGAGGAGGAGCGCGGCCACGCCATCCGGCTGGTCGACCACCTGCAGGACCTGGACGGTGAGGTTGAATTCCACTCGCTCGATCAACCCGACAGCGGGTTTCATTCCGCGCTGGAGGTTTTCCAGAAGGCCCTCGAGAGCGAACGAAAGGTCACCTCGATGATTCACGAGATCTACTCTCTCGCCGTCAAGGAGGGCAATTACGCCACTCAGGTCGAAATGCAGTGGTTCGTCCAGGAGCAGGTCCACGAAGAGCGCGACGTCGACATGATCATCGCCCGGCTGAAGATGGCGGGCGACGACTCGACGACTCTCTTCCTGATCGACCGCGAGTTGGGGCAAAGGCAGTAGGGCCGGGTGGACTCTTGGGGTCCGGACCGCAGCCTGGAAGGCCGCGCCTCGTCACAACGCCCCACGTGGTGTTCCGAGCGCAGCCTGGAAGGCTGCTCCACGTGTTATCCGGAGCGCAGCCTGGAAGGCCGCGCCACGTCAGGCGTGCCACGTCAGGCCCAGGTTACTTCAGATTGTCCTCGAACAGCTTGAAGATCCTGCGGTACTCGTCGGCCCAACTGCTGGCGTTTTGAAAGCCGTGGCCTTCGACCGGGTAGATGGCAACTTCCCAGTTCTCCTTGCCCAACTCGATGAGTCTTTGTGCCAGCCGTACCGTGTCTTGAAAGTGGACGTTGGTGTCGACCATGCCGTGGCAGATCAAGAGGTGGCCTTTGAGGCCTTCCGCGAAGTAGATGGGTGAGCTCCGTTCGTAGGCCTCGACATCGTCCTGGGGCTGATTGAGGATGCGGCTTGTATACCAGTGGTTGTAGTGCGCCCAGTCGGTGACGGGACGCAAGCTGGCCCCGGCGCGGAAGACTTCGGGCTCGGTGAACATCGCCATCAGTGTGATGAATCCTCCGTAGCTGCCGCCGTAAATCCCGATGCGCTTCGGGTCGATGTCGTGTTCCTCGATCAACCACTTGGCGCCGTCGACCTGATCGGTCAGATCCTTGCCCCCCATGTGGCGGTAGATCGCGGTGCGCCAGTCTCGCCCGTATCCCGCACTC
>JBFGHF010000670.1:0-2595 GCA_041578355.1 Acidobacteriota bacterium | reverse complement strand
TCGTCCACAACCGGATCATCCTAACCGCATTCTCCATCAGAAGTCGGCCGTGGCGCCGGTATGGGACTTCATTCCGAATCTGGAGCACGCCTTCTTGGGGAGGCTTCCTCCTGTTCAGCAGATATAATCGATCGGGGATTTGCCATGAAAAAGAATCTGAACCGCCGAGAGTTTGTGGCCGGATCGCTGGCCCTGACAGGGCTTGGGTCGAGCCGGATCCTGGGAGCCAACGATCGAATTTCGATCGGCATCATCGGTTGCGGAAATCGGGGACGCAACTCCCACATCCGAGACATCTTGAGATTCTCGGGCGAAGCCAACGTCGAGATCACCGCGGTCTGCGACACCTGGCGTCAAATGAGAGAGCGGGCCGCCGCCCAGGTCCGCGACGCCACGGGACGAGCTCCCGAGCAGCACGTCCATTACGCTGACTTGCTGGCCGCAAAGAATGTCGACGCGGTGACGATCTGCACTCCCGAACATCAGCACTGCCGGCAACTGATCGCGGCCGCCCGGGCGGGCAAGGACGCATACGTAGAGAAACCGCTGGCGATGAACATGAAAGAGCTCAACAAAGCCGTCGACGCTGTCGAAAAGAGCGGCATCATCGTCCAGAACGGGACCCAGATCCGCAGCCTTCCCCAGGCATTGGCCGCCAGAGAGTTCATCGCGTCCGGCGGCCTGGGCAAGATCCTCAAGGGGGCCCAGTCGCGCAACTACTACCGGCCCTACTGGCTGCGCTACGCCGACCGCCCGGTCCGTGAGGAAGACGTCGACTGGGAGGCCTTCCTGATGCACCGCAAGCAGCGGCCCTTCGACCCCGATCAGTACGCCGGTTGGTACGGCTTTCGGGAGTTCTCGCGGGGCGGACACACCACCATGGGCCTGCACTTCGTCGACACCATGCACTTCATCACCGGCGCCTCCATCCCCAAGCACGTTACCGCCCATTTGGGCCGGTACTACTGGAAAGAGCGAAGCACGGTCCCCGATTCGATCGAGATGACCCTGGAGTATTCGGAAGGCTTCATGCTGCGCTTCGGCCAGTGTTTCGGGAACGCCACAGGCAACTACAACCGGATTTCCGGGACGCGGGGATCGATCGACTGCAGCGATTGGTCCTGGGACGGCGAATGGAAACTCTCGGGAGAGGGCACGGACGACCCCGAGAGGATCGAGCCGGGGATCAAGCTCCCTCGGGTGGAGAGCGTCCCCCACATGAAGAACTGGCTCGACTGCCTGCGCTCGAGAAGACCTCCCCACGCCCCGATCGAGGCCGGCTACGCTCACGCCGTGGCCGGAATCATGGCCGACGAGTCCTACCTGCGCGGCAAACGAATGGCTTACGATCCGGCCAGAAGGGCGATTCGGGAAGACAGCTGAAGCGCTGCCCGAACCACGTCTTGACCTTTCCCCGAGCGGAGCCGGTCTGCAGGCACCCGCTGTTTCCACCCTTAGTTTTCCTCCAATTCCAGGAAGCCACGGGCGGGGGCCCGCGGACCTTCTCTCCTGTCGGCCCCTGAATGACCAGGCTTCCTTGCAGATCTCCCAAAAACTTCGAACCTATCCGTGACCTTTGCCCCTCAGGTGGTAATAACAACTGAAGATGGCGCCGCTGAGCGATGGCAACCAAACCGAAGACACCGACCTGTTAAGACGGGTCGCGGAGGGAAGCAGCCAGGCACTGGGCGGGCTCTACCAGAGTCACGGCCGGGCGCTTTACAGCTTTGCCTATCGGATGACCGGATCGGAAGAAGCGGCGAATGATGTCGTCCAGGACTGTTTTCTGAGCCTGCTCCACGCCACCCGCTTCGACCCCCGTAAGGGCTCGCTCCGCGCCTACCTGTTCGGTGTGGCGCGCAACCAGATTCGCAAACGGTGGCGCAAGGAGTCTCGCTTGGCCGGCTCGATCGACGACGCCGGCCTGCAACAGGCACTGCAGTCTCCGCTCCACAATCTCCTCGAATCCGAACTGGTGGCCGAGGTGCGTCGGTGCGTTCTCGGCTTGCCCCAGGCTCAGCGTGAGGCTTTGGTCCTTTTCGACTATTTCGACCTCAGCCTCAAAGAGATCGCCGCGATATCAGGTTCGAATGTAGCCGCCGTCAAAGGGAGAATCTATCGGGCGCGGCAGGCTTTGCGCCGGCAGCTGCAGCCCTACTTGGCCCGGGAATCGGGAACACCGTTGGCGCGGAAGAAGGCGAAATGATGAACAACCACGATGGCAGCGATTCCTTCAGAGAGACCCGGGTTAGCGAGAAAGATTTGAGCGATCCCGAACTGAAGGAGCTTCTCCAACGCTGGGAGGCGCCTCTTCCGGATGAAGGTCTCGAGGGGCAAATCCGGGAGCGTTTCGAGCAAGCTCTGCAACCCTGGTGGCGAAGGTCGATTGCCGTGCCGCTCCCCTTGGCCGCCGCCGTGCTGCTGTTTGCCGTATTGGCTCCGCTCTCGCTTTACGGACTGACGGCCACTTCTCCGGAGCATCGGGAGCAACCTTCGCTCAACCGGTCTCCGCAACGGCCGCCCGCTCCGGCGGCATCCTCCCGGCGGGCCTCCGCCGATCCTTCCGGCACTCGATCATGGAGCCCGGATCCGCTC
>JBFGHF010000669.1:0-2610 GCA_041578355.1 Acidobacteriota bacterium | reverse complement strand
GGCCTCCCGATAGCTCGTTGGGCCGATGGGTCACGCGGTCCCCCAGCTCTACCATTTCCAGCGCTCGCCGCGCCATCTCGCGGCGTTTTGCACCGGGGATGCCCGCGTAGATCAAGGGCAGCTCGACGTTCTGCAGGGCCGTGGCCCGAGCCAGCAGATTGAAAGTCTGAAAGACGAAACCGATTTCCTGGTTGCGGATGTAAGCCAGTTCGTCGTCTTCCATGGCGCTCACCAAACTGGAATTCAGGTAGTACTCGCCCTTTGTGGGCGTATCGAGGCATCCGATCAGGTTCATCAAGGTCGACTTTCCCGAACCGGACGGGCCCATGATGGCCACATATTCGTTTCGGTCGATGGAAAAGGTCACGCCGTGCAGCGCGTGGATCTCTTCGGATCCCATCTGATAGGTCTTCCAAAGATCGACGGTCCGGATCATTGCCTGCTCGGACGACATGTCAGCTCCTCTGCTCCTCTTCCTCCTCGACCCGGACCGCGTCGCCCTCCTTGAGGGTTCTCAAAACCCGATAGCTGCCCGTAATGATCTCTTCATCGCCCTGAAGTCCGGTTTTCACCTCGATCTCCGTATCGCCGGTGATTCCGGTGGTGATCGGGACAAAGCGGGCCTTTCCGTCGCGGATCACAAAAACGCCTTCGAATTCCTTTTGATTCGCGGTTTCCTCTTCCTTGGCATCCCCGTTGGCTTTTTGGTCCCCCTCCACCGGATTCCCCGATTCGTCGACCGGGCGCTCACGCAGGGTCAGAGCCTGAATGGGGACGGCCAGAACATCGTCGCGCACGGCGGTGGTGATGTCTGCGGTGCAGCTCAAACCGGGCCGTAAGCTGGAGGGCGGTTCCGAAAGGCGAATCACGACTTTGAAGTCCTTGGCTTCCTGGGTTTGTCCCTGTCTCTGAATCGCCGAGTTCCCGATTTCGGTGACGACACCCTCGAGGGGCTGGTTGGGCAGGGCGTCCACATTCACCACCGCCGACTGCCCGAGCGCCACATTGACGATATCGGTCTCGTCCACTTCGACCTCGGCTTCGATCACCGACAAATCCGCGATCACCATGATGGTGGCCGCGGGATTGTTCAGGGTCCCCGGCACGGCCCGCTCTCCGACTTCCACGTTGAGTTGAGTGATGACGCCGGTCAGAGGGGAGCGGATGGTGGTCTTGGACAAAGAGTCCTGGGCCCGCCTCAGGATCGCCTCCGACTGATCGACCCGGCGCAACGCTCCCTGATGGGAATTCCTGCTTTGGCTCAACATCACCTCGGCCACCGCCTGACTGGCTTGGGCTTGTTCCAAACGGGCCTTCGACGTGATCAAGCCGGATTCAGCGGTTACCTTGTCCGTCTTGGCTGCCTCGTAGAGGTCGCGCGAAATCAGGTTTTCCTCGAAGAGTTCCTGTTTGCGACGAAAGTTGGCCTCGGCCAGCACCAGTGCCTGAGTCGCCCGTTGGACGTCCGCCTCGGCGGCGCGCACGTTGGCCTTTTCGCGAGACAGGTTGGTTTCCTGCAGTCCGATCTGTGCTTCTTGATTGGAGGCGTCGAATTGGGCAGCCTGCAGCAGCGCCAGTTGGGCTCTGCTTTCGGCTTCGGTCTGAGTGGGATCGATGCGCAGCAGGAGATCGCCCTTCTTGACGAAATCACCCTCTTCGACGTTCAGCGAGGTGATCACGCCGCTGATCTCCGCTTGCAGTTCCACGTATTCCTTGGGACGGATTTCGCCCGAAGCGTCGACTTTCGATACCAATTTTTCGACGCGGCCGACCTTGCCGGTCTCGACCACGACCGCATCCTCTCCGCCTGCCGAGAAGATCCCGACCAGGACGCCCAAGAAGATGACAATACCAATGATTATGATCAGGCGTTTTCGGTTTTTCATGGAAGCCCTTATTCTACTACGGGAAAATGCAGTTGAAATTCCCCTATCATCTGAAAAACCTCTTTCGCTTATCGTGGAGTAATGTCGAAATGAGGTTCCATCGTGGCGGCCCGAGCTGCCTCTGGCCGCCAGCAGGAGCGCTGTGAAGAGGCTTCTATCATATCGGCAAGCCCGTGGTCTACTGCTCAGTAGGGTTCCCTCGCCCACCCTGATCGAGATCCCGCTTGCCGAGAGCCTGGGTCGGGTGCTGGGGCGGCCGATTCTCGCCGACCGGGATCTGCCGCCCTTTCGCAAAGCCTTCATGGATGGATACGCGCTGCGCTGTGCCGACCTGGGGAAAGGGGCCATGCTGCGCGTCTCCGATCGAATTGCCGCCGGAAGCGACCCGCCTCCTCCACTGGGTCCCGGCGAAGCGGCGCCCATCATGACCGGGGCGCCCGTGCCCGACGGGGCCGACGCCGTCCAGATGGTGGAGAAGACCCGTCGTCGGGGTGATACGGTGGAGATCCTCGAAGAACCTCGGCCCGGGCAGCACATCGCACTGCAGGGTGAGGAAGTTCGCCGCGGAGAAGTTGTTCTGGAGAAGGGACGCCGGATCGGGCCTGCCGAGGTCGGCGTATTGGCCAGCTTCGGCAGAACATCCGTCCCGGTCTACAAAGCCCCCGCAGTGGCCGTAGTGTCGACCGGAAGTGAATTGGTCGAAATCGGGGAGACGCCGCGCTTC
>JBFGHF010000668.1:0-2615 GCA_041578355.1 Acidobacteriota bacterium | reverse complement strand
CCAACCCGTCTTTCTGGCTTCCAACTTCGATCACGCTCCCACCGCCAGACGAGCGCTGCGCAAACACGGACTCGAAGGGGACCTGGACGAGATCTTCATTTCCCACGAACTGGGCTGGCGCAAGCCGGGCCGCCGCTTCTTTGAAACCATCATCGCCGCTACGGGAATCGACCCGGCTCGATGCCTGTTCATCGGCGACGATCCCGTCTGCGACGTCTGGGGCGCCTCGCAAGCCGGATTTCAGACGGCATGGCTTCCCCGGCCGGGGGCGAAGACACCGCAAACGGAGCCATCCTGGGTCCTGAAAAAGCTCGAGGATGTTTTGGAGATCGTGAACCGCTAGGCCTCGTCCAAATCCCCACCGACCCTTACTGAGCCGCGCGCGTCAGCAAGCGGCACTCCGGAAGAAGGCGCCGGGGGACGCCCGATTTCCGCCCCCCGCATCGGGCCGCCACGCGGCGCTTCGGAATGGCGACCTCCGCAATCCCTCTCGCTTCAGCCAAGGCGATCCCCTCAGCTTTCCCGCCGCTTGCTCACGAGGGTGTCGAAAAAGGGTGCCTTTCGAACCTGCGCGACTCCGCGAAGGACTTGGAACGCCGCCTTCCAGGCGGCAACGCCCGGCCCCGCCGGGCGCGAGCGCCCGGATGCCGGCAAGGATGCCGGCGTTCCAAGCGTGTGGAAACTTCTTAGACACCCTCTCACGCGCGCGGCTCAGTGGCAAACACGGCCGCGTGTCGTCTCCTTTCGTCCCTTATACTCTTTCACGTGGAATTCAAACGCTCCTGCGGAATCGTCCTTCACCCCACCTCGCTGCCCGGACCTCACGGCATCGGAGACCTCGGCCGGGAGGCCTTTCACTTCGCCGAATACCTGGCCCAGGCTACGGTTTCGATCTGGCAGGTTTTGCCTCTCGGTCCCACCGGATACGGAGATTCGCCCTACCAATGCCTTTCGGCATTTGCGGGCAATCCGCTTCTGATCGACTTGCACCAACTGGGCGAAGAAGGCCTTCTCGATCCCGAGGATCTCGAGGCACCCGAATTCCCCCAGGACGAGGTCGATTTCAAGGCGGTAGCCGAGTTCAAGATGCCGTTACTGGAAAAGGCCTATCACCGATTCAACGGCGCCGAGCGAGCCCGGAGCTGGGATGCTTTTCGTGAGTTTTGCCGGGATCATCGAGGCTGGCTCAACGATTTCGCCCTCTTCGGAGCGCTCAAGGAAGCCCACGACGGCGTGGAGTGGACTCGCTGGCCGCCGGAGCTGGCGCGCCGCGAGTATCAGGCCATCAACGAATGGTCGGGCGATTTCGCCGAGGAGATTCAGATGCGGCGATTCTGGCAGTTCCTTTTCTACAGACAATGGGAGAGGCTCCGGTCCCACTGCCGCAAACTCGGCCTGAGCATCATGGGCGATATTCCGATTTTCGTCGCCCACGACAGCGCCGAAGTCTGGGCTCATCCCGAGTTGTTTCAACTCGACGAATCGGGTCGCGCTTCGGTCGTGGCCGGCGTACCCCCTGATTATTTCAGCGCCACCGGACAGCTATGGGGGAATCCCCTCTACCGCTGGGAGGTGATGGCGAGAGACGGCTACCGCTGGTGGATCGAGCGTTTCCGCAGCACTCTTTCCTTGGTCGACATCATCCGGCTCGACCATTTCCGCGGCTTTGAAGCCTATTGGGAAGTCGCCGGTGATGCGGAAACCGCGGTCCAGGGCCGCTGGGTCAAGGGGCCCGGGGCCGGACTGTTTCAGGCCGTCGAGAGCGAACTCGGCGAACTCCCCATCGTGGCCGAGAACTTGGGTTGGATCACGCCCGAGGTGGAAGGACTGCGCAGACAATTCGGCTTTCCCGGCATGGGGATTCTGCAATTCGCCTTCGGCAGCGATCCGCAGGCCAACGACTTCATCCCTCACAACCACTCCCGCGACCTGGTGATCTACACCGGCACCCACGACAACGACACCACCGTCGGCTGGTGGTTGAGCAGCGGAGAGCACGACAGTACTCGAGAAGCCGGGGAGGTCGAGGCCGAGCGCGATTACGCGCGCCGTTATCTCAACACGGACGCCGAGGAGATCCACTGGGACTTCATCCGCGCCGCTCTCGGCTCGGTCGCGTGCATCGCCGTCATCCCCGTCCAGGACATCCTGGGCCTGGGCAGCGAGGCCCGAATGAACCTCCCAGGCAGCTCGGACGGTAACTGGAAATGGCGTCTTCAGGGCAACGCCCTGGGCCCCGATCACGGCGAACGGCTCAAGGAGCTGATCTGGCTGTATGGCCGCTCACCCGGGGAAAGCTCACGGGGGAGCACGCCAAGGGCTCTTGTTTCCCAGGACTGAAAAGTCCTGGGCTATTCTCATCCTGTCCCTGGACGGGACAGGCCCGAAATCCGAAGCCCCGTGCGGGTCAGGCGCCGGGGACCCGGGGGTCGCTCTGCACCGCTCCTCGTAGACGGCCGTCGCCCGGAAAAACTGAGCCGCGCACGTCAGTAAGCGGCACGCCGGATGAACGGTCCAAAAGCGCCACCTCAGTCTTCGTTCTCACGAACGAAGCTCTGAAAGTGGCCCCGGTCACAAGACAAGCGGTTCGACGATCCGGCGACCCCGGACTTCCT
>JBFGHF010000667.1:0-2621 GCA_041578355.1 Acidobacteriota bacterium | reverse complement strand
GGCTATCCGCCTCCCTGTCGAGGGCGCCTTCCCTTTTGCAAGCCCAAGTAGACATAGGTCAGAACCGAGGCCCCAAGCAGGAAGACGGGAATGGCCACAATCGAAATCCCGACCGAGGCCGTCGGAACATCGTGCAACCGCAGCGAGAGACGGATCAGATGAAGAATCCAGCCGCTGATGCTCAGCACGAAGACCCAGATGCCAACAACCGACAGGACCTGCAGCATGCGAATCCAGGCGGGCTCCTGATTGGACTGCACAAATCCCTCCTCAACCCGTGGGGGCGGGTGTCTCCGGATCCGGCAAGTAGCCGGCGAGCCGTTCGGTGGTTTCCCGGACAGCGTGTTCCCGCCCTTCCTGAATCTCCCAGATTGACACCAGCGGGAAGAAACGGGCGAAAACGACGAATCCGAGGATGAAGGTTGCGATCCCGCCGGCGAACATGCCCCACTCCACCAGGCTGGGGAAGTAGAAGCCGGTGGGATAGTCGAGTCTGGGGTTGGCGAGCGAAGGCACCACGATGTTGAGCCGTTCCAGCCACATGCCGATGACAACCGCACAGGAGGCCACAAGAATCCCCGGGATGGTCCGAGTGCGCCGGAAGCTCAGGATCAGAGCCGGGATCACAAAATTACAGGCGATCATCCCCCAGTAGAAGACCGCATAGGGACCCGAGAACTTGTAGAAAAACACCCGCATCTCGGTGGGTTCGTTGCCGAAGAACGCGGTCAGGTACTCGGAGAAGGTGAAGTAGAACCAGAGCAGCGACATCACCAGCAACAGCTTGGAGAGGTTGTCGAAGTGGACGAGCTTGAGGTAGCGCTCGAGATGATAGACACGGCGGAGAACGATCATCACGACCAGAAGAGCGGCAATCCCCGAGAAGATCGCGCCCACCACGAAGTAGGGTCCGAAGATCGTCGAGTGCCATCCCGGCTGCAGCGTCATGGCGAAGATGTAGGAGATCACGGTGTGGACCGAGACGGCGATGGGGATGACCAGGACCATCATGATCGTCACCGCCCGATCGAGTACGGCTCGCTGCCGCTTGGTTCCCTGCCAACCCCAGGCCAGGAAGGTGTAAAACCAGTGGGGCCAGACACCCCGATCGCGCAGCAGGGCAATGTCGGGAATCATGGGGATGTAGAGGTAAACCGTTGAGGCCATGAAGTAGGCCGAGATCGAGCTGACGTCCCAGAGGAGGGGCGACTGCAGCCGGCCGGCCGTGAAGATGTTGAACATTCGATCGGGCCGTCCCAGGTCGAGCACGGGGTGAAACGCCCCGATCGCCAACACGACCACCGTGATCACTTCGGCCATTCGCGTGATGGGACGCCGCCATTCCGCTTTGGAGAGTCGAAGAATCGCCGAGATCAGCGTTCCGGCATGGCTGATTCCGATAAAGAAAACGAAGTTGACGATGTAGAAGCCCCAGACCACGGGCTGATTGAGACCCGTCACACCCATCCCGTAAAGAAGCTGGCGGCTGAAAAGCACCCAGCCCGTGAGAATCACCAGCAGCAGCAAGCTCGTGGCCACCCGAAACCCCGCCCCCGATTGCTCGATCGGCTTGAGCAGGCTCGCATCCTGGAAATCGGTGTCTGCCTTTGGGCTCTTCTGGGACATCATTCCCTCTCGGAAAGGTAGTAGACCTTGGGCTCGGTGCCGAGGTCTTCGTGGAGCCGGAAGACCCGAGGGCTGCGGATCAAGCGGCTCGCCCGGCTGTTGGGATCGTCCAGGTCGCCGAAAACGATGGCCCGCGCCGGGCAGCTTTCCGCGCAGGCGGGGACCACCTCACCGTCGCGAAGCGGCCGCTCTTCGGCCCGGGCCGTCTCCCGGGCGCGGAGAATGCGATGGTGGCAGAAAGTGCACTTTTCCACGACTCCTTTGGACCGCAGCGAAACGTCGGGGTTGGCCTTCTTCTTCAGATCGCCCGGCCACTCCGGCTCGTACCAGTTGAACACCTTGGCGCCGTAGGGGCAGGCCGCCATGCAGTACCGGCACCCGATGCAGCGCGAGTAGATTTGCCCCACGATGCCCTCTTCTTCGCTCAGGTAGGTGGCGTGGACAGGGCAGACTCTCACACAGGGAGGGTTATCGCACTGGAAGCAGGGTTGGGGCAGATACCGGACTCGGGCTTCGGAACCCGAGCCGGTGACTTCCGAATAAAGTCGCAGCCAATGGAAACCCCGGCCTTCCTCGGTTTCCGTCGCCCCCGAAGCTGTGAGGTTGTTCTCCTGATGACAAGCCGCCATGCAGGCTCCGCAACCCGTGCAGCGGTCCAGATCGATGACCATTCCCCAGCGGCTCATATGCTCTCTCCGGAATGACTTGGTGCGGGGCCACCTCGAGGCCTGCGCCGGATCAGTCGCAGCCGCACGCTCGTGGCGTTGTGCGCGAGGCGACCCGACAAGGGATCGGCCACTTGAGTCATCAACCCGACGGGATTGGCCCCGACGCCGGCGCCGGCCCCCGACCCTCGCCCCAATCCAAGAGGAACATGAACCACACCCGGGGCCGCGCCCGGCCTGAGATGGACCGCGACCTCGATGCTTCCCTCCGCCGTCTCCAAAGCGACCTGGTCCCCGTCTTCGATTCCCCAGCGGTGGGCTGTTTCCGGG
>JBFGHF010000666.1:0-2638 GCA_041578355.1 Acidobacteriota bacterium | reverse complement strand
GGTGGCAAAGACGGCCAGTTCATCGTCGGGCCACTCGACGGCTGTCAGGGCGGCTCTCAGCGTTTCCACCTCCTCGCGCTGATGGAAGGTCCTCGACCCCACCAGGACGTGGGGAATCCCGCGCAGCTCCAGCGCCCGGGCGTAGGGGCGTGTCACGTCCTGGTTCCAGGACATGAAGCGGCGGAAGAGAATGCAGATGTGGCGGGCCTCGATGTCGCTCGCTTGTTTGGTTTCCGGATCTTCGATCTTCCAGCCGCTTTCCCGGATCAGCCAATTGAGGAAGGCCCCCACCGTGTCTGGCAGACACTCTTCGACGGCCCGATAGGTGACGTTGTACCAGCCGAAGGGCTCGGGGGCCGGGAGCACCACCAGGGCCGGTTGTCCCTGGCGTGCCGGCCGGTGCTCGAGCAGCGGGACGTAGCCCGGCTGACCGCTCTGGGATTCCTCGCGCATAACCTCTTCAAAAGCGGCGTTGATTCCGTCCTGCAACGGTTTGACGGAGCGGAAGTTGCGGGTCAGGTAGATCAGTGCGACACCGGCTTCCCCGAGAATCCGCTTCACCTTTTGGTAGAGCAGAACGTCGGCGCGCCGAAAACGGTAGATCGACTGCTTGGGGTCCCCCACCAGGAACAGTTTGCCGGGGGCGACCCGAACCCGAGTCCAATCCTCCTGTTCGGGATCCTGCGAAGCGAGAAGGAGCAATATCTCGGCCTGAAGAGGGTCGGTGTCTTGGAACTCGTCGACGAAAATGTGGCTGAAACTCTGCTGCAGGTGCTGGCGTACCTTCCGGTTACCCTTTACTAAGTCGCGGGCTCGGACCAGCAGATCAACGAAGTCCAGACAGCCCGAGCGCCGTTTCAATTCTTCGTAAGACGCCAGCACCTCCTGGAACTCGCGCTGCAGCAGCGCCGCCAGACTGGCATCGGCTTGTTCGCGAAAAGATTCGAGGTTCTCGAGCAGCCGCTCCCGGAACTCCAGCACCTCCTCGCGAGTGGTGCCGTCGATGAACTTTCCCCGTCCTTTTCGCTGGTCGCGCTTGAGGTCGCGCAGCAGCTGGACCAGCTGCGCCTCCAGGTCGTCGTAGTCCCGGGGCCGGAAGCGCTCCGCCTTTTCAAGGGCTCGCCGAAAGAACCGAGCGGGGCGAAGCGAGACCTTGAGGAGGTCCTTGTCGTATGGGCAGCGCGAGCTCAGCTCGGCCAAGCCCTCGACTTCCTCGACAAGCCGATCGATGGTCTTTTCACGCTCGAAATCCTCCAGCCGCCAAAGAGTGGGGAAGTCACGCCATTCCGCCAGTCTCCACGCCTCGTTGCGGAGACGCTCCAATGGGCTGACCCCGTCGGGGTTGGTCCAGGTTGCGAGCCTGCTCAAGGCTCGGCTGAGCGGTTCCGGCATGTCCTCGAGCTTCTGCTGAATCCAGACTCTGAAGACTTGCGAAAAGAGTCGAGGCGCTTCGTCTTCGGACAGTTCTTCAAAGGAGGGATCGACCTCGGCCTCCACGGGTCTCTCCCGCAGAAGTTCGGCGCAGAAGCCGTGGATGGTGCCGACGCGGGCCTCCTCGAGCCGGGAAATGGCGCTCTCCAGATTGGATTTTTCGTCGTCGTCGTTGGTCTGGTTGCGTGCGTGCTCCAGCTCCTGGCGAAGCTTGAGTTTCAGCTCGCCAGCGGCTTTGCGCGTGAAGGTCACGGCAACCACGCGGTCGACTCGGGCGCGACCCGATTTGAGAACAGCCACCAGACGGGAGACGAGTTGGGTGGTCTTGCCGGTCCCGGCGGCGGCTTCCACCATCAGGCTTTCGTCGAGAGAGTGCTCGATACGGTCTCGAGCTTTTTGATCGTCTGCAAGATCCACGCTGTCTCTGGCTCCTCCTGGCTGCCGGATTCTCGTTCTTTCCGACTCCGGCTTGTCCTTGGCTGCGTAAACTCAGAGCCGAGGCAGTCCCGGGAGTCCTTACTCAGGGCAGTCCCCTCAATTGGCTCAAGTCGGCCAACCGTGTCTTGTACTTTCGCGTAATGCGCCGTTCTTCGTAGGGCCCGCAGATCGGCCGGTAGTCGCAATAGCTGCAGGCTTTTTCGCGGGGCGCCGCGGGCAGGAATCCCTCGCGGACCGCCCGGTCGACGGCTTCCAGCACTACCTTGAAGCGGTCGCAGGTACCCGCGTTGATGGGAACGTTGAGTCTCTTGTAATCACCCCGCCGGGTGCAAAAGAAGAGCTGTCCCGAGTCGACGGTTTCACCCAAGAGCTGTTCGGCCGCCAGGCCGTAGAGTATAGGCTGCAGGATCTCTCCCCCCTTGACCACGATCGAGGGCTCGCGAGGAGCTCGACCGGTTTTGTGGTCGGTGACCCGAAGGTGCCCGCTTTCGCGATGCTTTTCCACCAAGTCGATGGAACCGCGCAGGCGAATTCCGTTGAGAACCTCGGCTTCCCGGGTGGTGCTGTCGGGGTCGCGGTCGGGTCCGGCTTCCAGACCGAAGGCGAACTCGAAGCGGTGCGGCACCCAGGAAGGACCGGCCAGCACGACTTCCCGCAGCCAGCCTTTCAAGTCGGCCCTCAGACCCTCGATCTCGCTCCGCCACACCCGGGGAATGGCCGGCGCCAGCTCCTGGCGGTAACGTTCCGCGACCTGATTGAGAACTTCGTC
>JBFGHF010000665.1:0-2644 GCA_041578355.1 Acidobacteriota bacterium | reverse complement strand
CTATCCCTTCGAGCTTTGGAGATACCGCCGTATCGCCGGAGTGGGTGAAGACATCGAGATCGAGTTCGTCGACCGCTCCTTCACGGGTGAATACAAGCTGGCCCTCTATCCCTGGGAGAAGGACATGCTGCTGCATGTCGACGGCCTGGGGGAAACCACCTCCGAGAGACTGGGCATGACCAGCCGCGCCCAGCGTCCCGGCCTGCACCCCGGCAATCTCAACAACACGACCTACATGACCCGCTTCATGGGAGCGCGCTTCAAGGACCGCCCGTTCGAACGGTTGCGCCAGTTCTTCAGCCTGCAGCGTCCGCCCAAGATCGAACAGAAGGAGCTGCAGACCATCGTCGACACGCGGCTGAGTTTCGACCAGCTGGAATTCTCCACCGACCTCTACAACATCTGGATCGACGACACCACATACTTGGTGCCCATCACCGTCGAAGTCCCCAATTCGAGTCTCGACTACATCGAGGAAGAGGGGAAATTCAAAGCCAGAGTGGGCATCTACGGCCGTGTGACCAACCTGAGCGGTCGGGTGGAAGCCGAGTTCGAGGATGTTCTCTATTCGGTCTTCCCCCGCGATTACTTCCTGTCGCGAGGCAAAAACCAGGGTTCGCTCTACCAGAAAGTGGTTTCGTTGGAACCGGGCCGACATAAAGTGGATCTGGTGGTCAAGGACATGCAGGGCGGTGACCTCGGCACCTGGACGCGGAGCATCTCGCTGGCTCCCAATAAGTCCACGGGCATGGAAGCCAGTCCCCTGGTGCTGGCCGAACAGTTGGAAAACCTGGACGACTTCCCCGAGGCTCCCGAGACTTTCGTGATGGGAGATGTGCGAGTGGTGCCCAAAGTCGGCAGGCGGTTCCAGCCCAACGAGAAGATGGGCATTTACCTGCAAATCTACAATCCGACGCTCGACTCCAGCACGCTGACGCCCTCGGTATCGGTCGAATACATCGTCACTCGAGAAGGCAAGATCGTCGACCAATTCACCGACGAGGAAGGCGCCTCGGTCGGCTTCTACTCTCCCCAGCGGCTGGTTCTGCTCCGCAAGATGGGCCTTTCCGAGCTTTCCCGCGGCCGCTATCGACTGACCGTCAAGGTCAACGACGCACTCTCCGGCCAGTCCTCCACCAGCCAGGCGGACTTCGAGATTCTGGGGGAATAGGATGATTCTCGTGGCACGAGCAACCCTGCTCGTGATCCGCCATCGGTACCGCAATCGGAAGTCCCGGAGGTGTGTCCCAGGCGGCAGGTGGCGGGAGACGCAGGACGGAAGACGCAGGAGCTTCCGCGGCCTGTTTGTTCTGGCGGCGATCTCGCTGCTGCTTGGATGGGCGGGGCTTGCCCAAACTCCCCCTCCCCCCCACGTCGTCCTCATCACCATCGACACGTTGCGGGCGGACCGGCTGGAACCCTACGGCTATCAAGACGGTGAGACCCCCCATATCAGCGCTCTGGCCCGGGAAGGAGTCCTTTTCGAGAACGCGCTGGTCCAGACTCCCATCACCCTGCCTTCCCACGCTTCGATTCTCACCGGGACCTACCCCATCTATCACGGAGTGCAGGATGTGGTGGGTCGACTGCGCGACGGGGTCCCCAGCATCGCCGAGTGGTTTCAGGGGCGCGGCTATGCGACGGCTGCCTGGATGGGCTCTTCGGTTCTGATGTCGCAATGGGGTCTCGACCGAGGTTTCGACTTTTACGAAGACACTTTTGTGACCCAGGGCTACCGCCAGATCGATTTCAGCCGCGTCGAACGTCCCGCTGACCGTGTCGTTTCCATGGTCGGTGACTGGTTGTCGACGGCGCCTCGAAAACCGCTGTTTCTCTGGATCCACCTTTACGATCCCCACGATCCCTACGAGGCTCCCGAGCCGTACGCATCCAGATTTCGGAAAAATCCTTATGACGGTGAGATCGCCTTCGTCGACGCCGCCCTGGGGAACCTGTTTTCGATCCTGAAGGAGCGGGGAATCTACGAGCAAAGCCTCATCGTCCTCACCGCCGACCACGGAGAAAGTCTGGGAGAGCACCAGGAGGAGTATCACGCCTACTACCTCTACGACGCCTCGATGCGCATTCCCCTGATCTTTCGCATCCCCAGCCGGCTGGGCGGGGAGCGGATCGGGCGCGGGATCCGGGTGTCCAACCAGGTGCGGAGCGTCGACATCGCTCCCACGATGCTTCAGCTCCTGGGCGAGCGGGTCCCCGACACCATGCAGGGCGAAGGCCTGGTCTCCTTGATGGCGGGAAAGCGGACCCAGCGCCAGCTTCCCAGTTACGGCGAAACCCATTACCCCAGAATTCACTTCGGATGGGCACCTCTATTCAGCCTGCAAACTCCCCAGTACAAGTACATCGAGGCCCCCATTCCCGAGCTATACGACTTGAAGGCCGACCCCGGCGAACTGCAGAACATCATCGCCGCCCGAAGCGCCCTGGCCAATCAAATGAAAGAAGAGTTGTACGAACTGCAGCGACGCTATGCGCCACGGGAAGGCACGCTCGACAACGACGTTCAACCCGAATTGGATCCCGAAACGGTGCAACGGCTGCAGTCTCTCGGTTACGTCGCCTTCGCCGCCGGAGGCGGAGATCAGGTCATTTCCGATCTGCCCGACCCGAAGACGAAGATCGG
>JBFGHF010000664.1:0-2644 GCA_041578355.1 Acidobacteriota bacterium | reverse complement strand
GTCTACCAAAACGCCCTCCTGGCGACCGATTACGCGGAGGTCGCCCGCCTGCAACGGGATTTCGAGGAGGCGCTTCGCGGCGCCACCGTCCGGGTCACAACGCCCGCCGGCACCGACGTCAGGTTTCAGATCGGAGATCGGCCCCTGACCCGCCAGGACGGAAATGCCTCTGCAGCCAAGGCGGCCCAAGCCCGCAATCTGATCGACCGTGAGATCGAATTGCCTTGCGGCGCCATACGGGTCGCCCCTCTCGAAGAAACGGTGGAAGGCGTGGTCGTTTTCCCCTACTCCTCCTGGAACGGCTTCGTGGTGGATCGGGTCGAGATGCAGCTCGAAAAGGGGAAAGTCAGCAGCTGGGAGGCGACCCGGCGAGATCCCGTGGCAGCCGAGATGGCCGCCAACGGCGAGGCCGGTCGTTCCTTCCGCGAGTTCGCCCTGGGCTTCAATCCCCGCTTGGCCGTCCCCGAAAAGTTCCCCTGGATCCCCTACTACGGCTACGGGGCCGGCGTTGTCAGACTCTCACTGGGAGACAACACGGAGCTGGGCGGAAAAGTCTCGGGTGGTTACGTACGGTGGAACTTCTTCACCGACGCCACCGTCGAGGTGGGAGACAGGGTCTGGGTGAAGGACGGCAAACTCATCCTGCCCTAACGTGGCGCAGGCATCCCTGCCTGCGCTCCGGGAAAGTGGCGCGGGCATCTTGCCTGCGCTCCGGGTCGAGCCGGGAGTGTCTTCCGGAGCACAGCCTGGAAGGCTGCGCCACGTCGTCACTCGCCGACCTGGAAGGTGAGGGTCGCCCAGAGGCTCTCCCAGTCCGCTTCCAGCCCTTCTTCGGGGGGAATCATGTGGACCGTCTTGACCATCCACATTCCCGGCCGGGTGATTTCGAGTCGGGTCACGCCATTCGCGTCCGAGCGGCCGGTAGTGGCCGCCATCGGCTGCTCCTTGGGGCGGGCGGTGATCAGCGCCCCCTCCAAGGGACGACCCTCGAAGAGCAGCTCCACCTCGATCGAATCTCCTGGAGCGATCCGCGAAGGATCGGTGCGGGCTACCAGTTCCAGGCGCAGGCCCAGCCGCGAATCAAATCCCTTCGAGTCCCCCGGTGCCACTCGCAGGATCGACTTGGCGCAGCGTGAAAAAGCCTCGCGGACCGACCCGCCATCCCCCAGACCGGACACCTGATCGATCACAGAGTCAAGCCCTTCTTCCCGCAGATAATCCCGAAAAGCCGGGAGCTCCATGGTGGTGAAGCTGCGATGGCTTCGATACCCCACCACGTAAGAACCGTTCTCGGCGGCGGCCAGGTATCCCGCGGGGCTTTGCCCGTCCAAGCCCGCCACATCCACCCGGCCCAGCGGAGTTTGGGCCGAGAATCGAGCGATGTGGGAAGCCGATCTGGGAAAGATCTCACCTTCAAAATGGTCTCCGACCAAGAGAAAGAGAGGCACTGTTTCGCCCGCCCTGGGCGCGAAAGTCTGCGGTTCGATCCAGAAATCGTGTCCCTGGAGGGTTGCGGCCGAAAGTGCCAGAACCGCCACCAGGAGAATACTCTTTCTCAGCGGCTCTTCGTGCATAGCCGTGGAACTCATGGGAATCACCCTCCGGAGAGCCTCTTCGAAGGCAGCTTTGCTCATCGATCCCGCTCTCACAACCGATAATACGTTGAACTCTCGGATTTTGGATTCAAAGACACTCCAATCCCGTGGTTTGTTTTTGCTTGGCATAGAGCGGCTGAGAATTTAGACTATGAATCCTGAGTTTTTCCAAAGAGTCTGAAGGATTTGCTTCCGCTGAGGCCAATCCGGTCAGGCACCGTGTGTCTGGCGAGGGTGGGAGGGATGCATTCGATGGCATCGAGCTACGATACGGACGTCGCTGTCCTGGGCGCCGGTATGGGAGGTCTGGCCGCGGCACTGAGCCTTGCCAAAGCGGGACGGAGCGTAGTGCTGCTGGATCGCTCCGAGCCACCCTGGCGACGTGTGGGAGAGTCTTTCGACTGGGAGACCCCCCGGTTTCTCGAAGACTTGGGTCTGGACCTCGAAAAGCTGGTCGAAAAACGGGCCCTGGCGCCCAAGCCGGGGGTGATCGTCTGGTCCAACAGCACCCACCGCAGCAATGACACTTATCTGATCCCGCCGCCGTCCTACATGCGCCTGGTTCGCCGGCCGGTGGTCACCTTTCACGGCAACCGCGAGCTTCTCGATTCGGTACTTCTTGACGAGGCCCTCAAAGCCGGCGCCCAATTCCGGGTCGACCGGGTCAAGGAGGTTTCGATCGAAGGGGAGCGGGTGGAGAGCATCGAACTGGCAGAGGGCGGGAAGCTGCGGGCGCGCTTTTTGATCGACGCCTCGGGTAGAGCAGGGCTGATCACACGCGCCGCAGGCATCCGCTACCGCTATCTGAGCGAACAGATGGTGAGCCTCTACCGACGATACAGCCACTCTTACGACCACAAGGGCACCCGGGTTTATTGCCTCGACCAAGGCAAACACTTCACTTGGGCCTGGAATATCCATGTCGACGACGAGACGACCGATTTGGGCATCGTCGTCAGTGCCGAGTGCTTCAAGGAGCTTCGAGATCAGGAAGGCAGCAAGGAGGCCGTCTTCCATCTGCCGCTCGTCGCCGTCGACCTCGACGCCGG
>JBFGHF010000663.1:0-2647 GCA_041578355.1 Acidobacteriota bacterium | reverse complement strand
CTCCAGTTCGGTCTGAAGAAACCCGCGTTTCGAATCTGCGTCAACACCCCCTCCACCCATGGCTCCGTGGGGCTGACCACGGGTGTTCCGCCGTCGATGACGCTGGGCTGCGGAAGCCCGGGGGGGAACATCACCTCCGATAACATCACCGCTCTCCACCTGATCAACCGCAAGAGGCTCGCTTTCGAAGTTCGGCCCACTACGGCCATCTCGTTCGAGGGCGCCGGCAATGAAGCCGAGGGCGCGGGTTCAACCGGCGGCGACGCTGGCGACGCAGTGCGACGAGTGGTGCGGGGGGTGGTGGAGGAATATCTTCGTCAAAAAAAAACGGCATTGCGAGCGGTTGACCCCCCCGTATCCATATCGGCTCCACTTCCGACTCCGGCCCCGACCTCTGCTGCGCCTCCGTCACCCTCTCCGCCCGCCTCCAATCCGGAGCATCCCCCGCCGGTCGATTTCGTCTGCGAGGACGATGTCCGACAAGCGATCAACCAGAAGCAGAAGATCGTGGTCGACGCCAAGACGATCATCACTCCGTCGGCCCGAGACCTGGGCGAAGAGAAGAGCGTGTTTCTGTGGCAATGAAAGCGGCGTTGTCGACGTTTCGTGGCGGCGACCGCAAGGAAGCGCTGCGAAGCGGGACGGTCGCTTTGCCGCCGGTCGCTAGTCGTCTTCCCCTGGAATACGGGCCGATGGGCGATTCCCGGTGTCGAGGCCGCCACTGGTACCGGTTTTGCAAGGGCGCGGTTGTGCTATGATAAACGCTTTTTCGAGCACCGAGTCAAGCCCGGTGGTGTAGGCCCTTTGGATTTCCGTGAGAGAATTCTTCCAACTCGTCTACCAGTTCATCGTCACTCTCGGCGGGCCCGGCCTCTTCTTCCTGGCTCTGGCGGATTCGTCTTTCGTCTCGATTCCCGAGGGAAACGACCTTTTGATCATCATCCTCTCCACCGGTCAGGGCTGGTCCACGATGGCCTATTACGTCGCCATGACAACGGCCGGTTCTGTCGTCGGTTGCTCGATGCTCTACCTGGTGGGAAGGCGCGGAGGCGGACTGGTGGAGCGGAGGACCAACCCCGCGCGCCTGGCGCGGGTGCGCCGGCTTTACAAAAAGTACGGGGTCTGGTCGATTCTGGTGCCTTCGCTGTTGCCCCCGCCCACCCCCTTCAAAATCTTCGTTCTCTCGGCGGGCCTGTTCGGTGTGAGCTATCCGAGATTCGCCGCCGCCGTATGCGTGGGGCGCACCCTGCGCTACCTCTTTTGGGGCGTCCTGGCCGTCCTCTACGGGCAGTGGGCCAAGGAGTTGCTGGAAGATCATTTCAAGACCGTGGGTCTGGTCTTGGCGGGTGTTTTTCTGATACTTGTTGTGGGGTACCTCTTCTTTAGGATGCGGGCCAAGCGAAAGAACCCGCAGGAGGAAGCAGCATGACTCGAAAGTTGGCCTTGCCTTTGGCCTGCGCGTTGCTGCTTTTGGGCTGCGGCCCCAAAAAGACGAATCTGCGTGCGCCCGACGCGATTCTCGAGGCGCAGAGCGCCTCGCTGTCCGAACTGGTGACCTTGATCAACGAACGCTACGCCGGCCTGGAGAGCCTCACCGTCTCCAGCTTTCGGGTGCAGTTCACGGGCGGCTCGATCGAGAAGGGTTATCTGAAGGAATACCCGACCGCCAAAGGGCACCTGGTGGCGCGTCCACCCGACGCCATCTACGTGAACATTTTGAACCCCGTGACCAGTTCCGCGGTCGTAACGATGGCGGCCTCCAACGAAGAGTTTCAAATCTGGGTGCCGCGCGAGAACAAGTATCTGATGGGCAGCACCAAGCTGAAGGTGGACAACGACGATCCCATGTACAGCATTCGGCCCGATCACCTGATCGACGCGATGCTGATCGAGCCCATCCCGACCTCGGACCCGCACGCTCGGGTCTTTCTTGAAGAGGAACAGACGGCCCGGAACAAGTTCTATGTCATCAACGTAGTGGAAGCAGACGCTTCCGGTGGCGGCTTCTGCCTGCGCCGAAAGGTTTGGATCGAGCGCAGTCGGCTTCAACTGGCCAGGCAGAGTTATTACGATTGCGGCGCTTTGGCCAGCACCGTCGAGTACGGCGAGATCGTCGAGGTGGATGGTCGGCTGGTAGGGCGCGAGGTGGCGATCGAGCGCTACCAGGAGCACTACAAGCTGAGTTTCCGGCTCGAAGAAGGCAAGATCCGCCTCAACCGGGAGTTGCGGGAAGCAGCCTTCGAGATCCCCCAGCCGCCGGGAGCCGAAATCGTCCGTGTTCGAAACGAGGCGCCCCAATGAACCGCTCCGGCACCTCCCCGAGGCCCGCGCGCAATATGGTGAAGCTGATTTACTCCAACTTGAAACAGAGGCCGACGCGGACGGTCGTCAGCATTTTCGCGGTGGCCCTGGGTGTCGCCTTGATTCTGGTCAGCGTGGGCCTCTCCTTCGGGCAACTCAACGATCACGCCGCCCGCACGCGGAGTATGGGCGACATCATGATTCAACCCTCGGGGGCCTCGCATTTCTTCGCCCTCAACAGCGGCACCTTCCCCGTAAAGCTCAAGACGGTGCTGGACGCCGTGCCGGGTGTCGAGGCCTCCACGCCGGTCCTTTCCAAGTTCCTGGGCGATCGCTTCCACCTGAT
>JBFGHF010000662.1:0-2666 GCA_041578355.1 Acidobacteriota bacterium | reverse complement strand
CAGCACCGCAACGCCGCCTTCCAGGCGGAATGTCGCGCGGCACCGGAACGCCGCCTTCCAGGCGGCAATTCGAAAAGCAAGCAGAATCGGTCCAATGGCCGGCAGGATGCCGGCGTTCCCCCATCGCCGGTAGGTTTCGCAGGACGGGACGAAAATGACGGGGCGCTCAGTCTTGCGAGACGACGATCTCGCGGTCGACTTCGAGGTCGGTCAGCACGCTCTTGGCGCCGCCGGGCCAGAGTACTTCCAAGCGGTCGACCTTGGTTTGGTCCCCCAACCCGAAGTGGAGTCGCAGGTCGTTCTGGGAAAGGTAGCTTCCCCCCGAGCGCACTTCAGAAACCTGGGAGAGGCCTCCGCTGGTCAGCGTGACGCGAGCTCCGATGGCGAACCGATTTTGGCCTTCGCCCTTCAGCCGGACGCGGAGCCAATGAGACCGGTTGCCGCCCTGGTTGATCAGCAAGAGCGGCGCTCCATCCAGATCGTTGACCACGATGTCCACGTCGCCGTCGTTGTCGAGATCGCCGAACCCGGCTCCCCGGCTGACACGAGGCGCCAGCAAGGCGGGACCCAGTTGGGCGCCGATCTCCTCGAAAGTCCCGTCCCGGTTGTTCTTATAGAAGAGCTTCTTCTGGGCGTAGGTGGTCCCCAGGTCGGCGCCGTCGACCTGAGGGTAGACGTGTCCGTTTGCGACGAAGAGATCCAGCCAGCCGTCGTTGTCGTAGTCGATGAATTCGGTGCCCCAACCCACGTAGGGAAAGCTCGAACCGGCCGTCTTGCTGGGGAAGGACATGTCGCGCATCAGAAGGTCGCCCTCGTTGCGGTAAAGAGCGTTGTATTCCTCCGAGAAGTTGCTGATGCAGAGGTCGATTCGGCCGTCCCGGTCGTAGTCTCCCAAGGCCACCCCCATCGACCCCTGTTCGCTGCCGTCCTCGCTGACGGCCACCCCGGAGATGAATCCGACTTCCTCGAATCGTCCATCGCCCAGATTTCGGTAAAGAAAACTCGGCCGCGAGTCGTTGGCCACGTAGAGGTCGGGAAGACCATCCGCGTCGAAGTCGCTCCAGGCGACGCCCAGGCCGTACATCCCCTCGGGGTCGTGAACTCCGGCCGCCTCCGAGACATCGGTGAACTTGGAGCCATCGTTTCGAAAGAGCGCGTCGCCCGCTCCGGGCAGGCCCCGCGGGCCGCACTGGACGGGGATCCCCTTGTACTGGCAGAGCCTTCCTTTGCCGAACTCGGGCAGATCGTCCAACTTGAAGTCGACGTAGTTGGCGACGAAGAGATCGAGGTCACCGTCGCTGTCGTAGTCGGCGAAAGCGCAACCGGCGGAGTATCGATCGTCCGAGACCCCCAGGGACTCGGCGACCTCCTTGAAACGTCCCTTGCCCAGGTTCTCGAAGAGCCGATTCGGTCCCAGATTGGTGACGTAGAGGTCGAGCAGGCCGTCGGCGTTGTAGTCGCCGACGCAGCCTCCCATGCCCCACCCCGGGGCGTGGACCCCGGCCTCCTCGCCCATCTCGAGAAAACGCCCGTCGCCGAGGTTGCGGTAGAGATGACTGGGCGAGGACTCCGGCTGGGTTGCGGTGTCCACCGTCAAGGAGTTCACCAGGTAGACATCCAGCCAACCGTCGTTATCGAAGTCGAAAAGGACGACCCCGCCGCTCATCGATTCCACAATGTACTTCTTCTGAGGGGAAGAGTTGTGGAAGAAAGTGATCCCGGCTTCGGAGGTGGCGTCTTGGAATTGCACCGGTGATCGGGCCAGCAGGACGCCGGAGATCCAGAAGAAGGCAATCAAAAACCGTCTCATAAGGAAGCTCCGATTCCAACCGCGGGCCACAAAGCGACCCAACCAGAATAGCAAAGCTCTGGGGGTTAGATTTCCAGCTTGCCCCTATAGACCATTTGCTTCGTCTTTCGCGAGACGTTGACCTTGCCGGTGTCGGGGACTTGAAGCTGGAACTTCACTTCCTTGTCGGCTTCGCTCACCACCGGTTCGCCCTCGATCTGCCGGGGAAACACAAACTTGGCTCCCGTCCCGTCCGGGGAAGGCGGGAAGTACTCCATCAGCTCGATGCGCCCGTGGCTCTTGGTGATCAAGTACGCGCTCTGTTTCAGCAAGTCGGTCTTGGCCGTTTTGAAGAAGCGATCGATCTGCAACTTGAGCTGGCGGTCGTTGCTATCGAATTCGACGGCAACGACGATCTGGTCGTCCATCTCCAGGGACAGCGCCCTGCCGAATTTCTGATCGAAGGCCTCTTTCTGCTGCTCCGGGAGGTCCGCGTAATTGTTCATCAGCTGCAGCATCCGGACATAGGCCTCGCGCACCGGCAGGGCCGAGAAAAAGCGCACCGTGTATTGCTGGAAGATGTCCTTTTCTCCGGTCACTCCCGAATCCCGCGAGATGATCGGGATGGCCTGAGTGTACTTCTTGGCCCACGGCGAGTCGGTGAGGACTTTCAGTGTTTCCTGCTGACTCCACTCCTCGAAGGGTTTCTCCCAGGGTTTTTTTGCGGCCAGCAGGCTGACCACGCACGTCAAAAGAAGGAGGGCGGCAATTCCGGCAGTTTTCTTCATGAGGGTCTCCAGCGATGGGGGACGGATTAAAAGCTCAGTCCGAAACCGAAGGGGAACAACGGGTCGTAGGGTTCGTCTCCGATGTTGAT
>JBFGHF010000661.1:0-2674 GCA_041578355.1 Acidobacteriota bacterium | reverse complement strand
GTCGGCATCGCTGCAGCTCTTCAAGATGTCGCGGGAAGTCGGTCCTTGAAGCGCCAGGGCCGCCAGTCGGGTGGTCGAGTCTTCGATCGTCACCCGGTAACCCCGGCCCAACTTCTGCAGCCACCACTCGGTAGGCTCGGCCGCCGTGACCCGGAAATACTCGTCGTCGAGCCGGCTCACCGTGCCGTCATCGATGACTTTTCCCCGATCGTCGCACCAACAAGTGTAGGCGACCCGACCCACTTTCAATCGCCCTATGTCGCGAACCATCATGCGCGACAGCAGAGCCTGCGAATCGGGACCGTACACCTCGTACTTGTAAAGAGGTGTGACGTCGATCAGCCCGCTCGCTTCGCGGAAGGCGAAGTATTCATAGTGGTGGTAATGGTCGTAGCGCCGCACGGCGCAATAGCCCGCCCAGTCCTTCCACAAGTAACTGGTGCAAAGGGGTGCGGTGCGCTCATGAAAGGGGGTCGGAATCGGCACGGCGACATTCTACACATTAGGAGCCGCGGGGGCGCGCCCTCGGGCGGCAGGCGCACCCATCTGGCGGTCCACTTGTCATCCGCATCTCTCCGCCTCGGAGCCGCGAAAAACCCCCTGCGGTGCGTAGAACTCCTTCTAGGTCCACCAATTTTGCTACACTTTGCCGGAGCTTCTCGAAGCTTCGAGGGGCTTGGAGTCTGGAAATGGATTCAACTCTCGTTCTCAACGCCACGTATGAACCACTGCAGGTGGTGCCCTGGAGGAAGGCCGTGCGCCTGCTTTTCCAGGACAAGGTCGAAGTGGTCGCGGAATACGAACGCCAAATCCATAGCGTCAGCCTGGTGATCAAGCTTCCGGCCGTGCTGCGGCTGCTCCATTACGTGAAGGTGAAGCCCCAGCACAACCGGGTGCGATTCAGCAGAGCCAACATTTACGCCCGTGACTCCTACACCTGCCAGTATTGCAGTAAGAGGCTTACCAGCTCGCAGCTGACTTACGACCACGTTCTGCCGGTCGCCCGGGGCGGTCAGAAGACCTGGGAAAACATCGTCACCTGCTGTACACCCTGCAATCGAAAAAAGGGAGACCGTACTCCTGAAGAAGCCGGAATGAAGCTTCGGAGGAAACCCAAGGCGCCCTCCGGCTTCCCGCACAAGATTCGTTTTCAGTTGCAACACCGACGGACTCCCGAAAGCTGGAAAGACTACATTTTCTGGAACCTTGAAGTAGCTCTTGAGTGAGGCGCTGATCGTTTTCGCCCGCTATCCGAGGCTGGGCCGGGTCAAGACGCGTCTTGAACCGTTCCTGGGTCGGGGAGCGTGTTTGAGACTCCATTCCGCGTTCCTCGAGGACACGGTCAGGCGAACCGCCGCGCTTGCCGAGCACCGATTTCTCTACTTGGCCGATTGCACCGTTTCCGAGGCCCGGCAGCTCGGCTCGAGTCGGGGATGGGGCAACCTCCAGATTCGCGTCCAGACGGGAAAAGGCATGGGGCAGCGGATGTCGCGAGCCTTCCAAGAAGTGAGGCGCCTGCACTCCAGGATCCTCATTATCGGGACAGACTCACCGACCTTGCCGCTGCCCACAATTCCTCGCGCTTTTCAGAAGCTCCGAGAATGCAAGGTGGTAATCGGGCCGAGCGAGGACGGGGGCTACTACCTGCTCGGCTTGGCGGAAGCCAGACCCGCATTGTTCGAGGAGATCGAGTGGGGAAGTTCGTCGGTGCTGAGTCAAACTCTGGCCAAACTCGGCTCATCCAAGTACGCTCTGCTCCCGGCTTGGTATGACGTCGACAGGCCCCGCGATCTGGAGCGTTTGGGCGACGACTTGAAGCGGCCTTTCGATGGCTTCCCCCGCAAGACCAAGCAGGTGATGGACTCATTGACCTGGGAAAAAACCTCCCGGCAGTGAGGGCGGGCGGGTATCGGCAGGCGGGAAGACCGGTTGAAGAGTGTCCTCCTGCGCTCCACGAGGGTGAGAAGCTCCTGTTCTCGAACAGAGCCAACCCCCTCGCGCGATCCGAATCGGGCATGGGCATCACGATCGGAATCGGATTCCGGCGCCTGTTTGACACTTTTTTGAAAAGCTCTCATCAGATTGATTGCGGGGGCTGTTTCCGTGTGGTTGGAGCGGCGAGACTCGTAGTATACTAATAGGTCGGTCATGGATTCTGGGAATCAAAGCGTGTGGGTTCAATTCAAGGGCTTTGTGGAGCACCTTCTGGCGCTGAGGGTCACCGAGGCCGAACGTCTGCGATACGCTGACGACCTGCATAACATTTTCGGCGACGACATCTCGGGTCGGAAGCCCCTCCAGGTCGCGTCCGTCCTGGCTCTCCTGTTTCACATCCTGTTGTTGATCATTGTTTTCCCCTCCTGGGGCGCCAGCATCCTGGTCCCTGAGCGGGACGTCTTTGTCATCCAACAACTGGCTCGGCCCGCCATGCTGGCGGGCGCGGAGGGCCGCGAGGCAGCCAAGCCCCCCGAGCCGAAACCGGTCACCCCTCCTCCCAAGCCGAAGGTGGTGCCGATTCCGGATCCGACGCCCAACGCTCCCGAACCGATCCGCCGCAAGGAGATCGAAGAGACTCCCCGCGTACTGCAGGAAGTGGCCCTGGATCTGAATATCGGTGACGTCACGGCTCCCCCGGGACCACCCTCGACGGGCGGGGTGGGCGACAGCACGCTGG
>JBFGHF010000660.1:0-2718 GCA_041578355.1 Acidobacteriota bacterium | reverse complement strand
GACCGCTACGAGGACTGGGCCTCGGAGCACCGAGAGCAGCTGCGACAGCTCTATCTGGACATTCTCTTCAGGCTCTCGGGGGTGTACGAGCAAAGCGGCCAGAGGCAATCGAGTGTGGAGTGTCTGACCGAACTGCTGAGAAAAGAGCCAGCCAGCGAAGAAGCTCATCGGAGCTTGATGAAGCTTCACGCTTCGATGGGCCGCCGGCAAAAGGCGCTCTCCCAATTCGAACGCTGTCGGGAGGTGCTTCGATCCGAGTTGGACGCCGAACCGGAACCGGCCACCATCCAACTCCACAAAGACGTTCTGGAGGGCCGCCTCTCTGCTCCTGTTGACGCCGTCAGCAAAGAGGTGGACTCGGTGGCGGTTCTTCCTTTGCAGAACATCGGGGGTGACGAAAAACTGGACTATCTCTGCGCCGGCGTCACCGAAAGCCTGATCAACGCTCTGGCCAAGGTCCCCAACATCCGATTGATCGCCTACAGCACGGTCTCCAAATATCAGCACCGTGTTGCCGATGCTTTGAGTGCCGGGCGGGACCTGTCGGTGCGGGCCGTGGTGGTGGGAAGAGCGCTCCAACGAGGCGGCTTGCTGCGGGTGGGCGTGGAAATGGTGGACGTCGCCGACGGCACTCGCCTCTGGGGTGGACAATTCGAGCGGCCCGATTCCGCGATTTTCGCTGTGGAAGCGGAGATCTCACAGGAAATCTCCAGCCAGCTGCGGGTCAAACTGAGCGGCAGCCAGCGTCAAGCACTCCACAGCAGACACACCCAAAGCAGCCGCGCCTACCACGCTTATTTGAAAGGCCGCTTCCACTGGAACAAGCGGACCGCCAAGGGACTCAGGCAGGCGATCGTCCACTTCAATCGGGCCATCGAGCGCGACCCGGAGTATGCGCCCGCCTACGCCGGCCTGGCAGATTGCTACAACCTGCTGGGGTTGTACAGCTTGGTGCCTCCAGCCGAGGCGATGCCCCGTGCCAAGGCGGCGGCGACACAAGCTCTGAAGATCGATGAGGATCTGGCCGAAGCTCACACTTCATTGGCCTACTCCACGCTCTACTACGAGTGGAACTGGGCGGAAGCGGAGCAGCTTTTCCGTCGAGCCATCGAACTCAAGCCCAACTACGCCACCGCATACCACTGGTACCACGAATACCTCACCGCGATGGCGCGATTCGAAGAGGAAAGAGAGGCCGTTCGTCGGGCCGAGGAACTCGATCCTCTCTCGATGATCATCAATACCGAAGTGGGCTGGGGTCTCTATTTTTCGCGCCAGTACGATCGTGCCATCCGCCGACTGCGCAACACTCTGGCGCTCGACTCCAGCTTCGCCGTAGCCCACTTCGTGCTGGGACTCGCCCAACTTCAAAAAGGCAACTTCCAGGAGGCGCTGTCGGAAACCCAGTCGGCGTTGAAACTGCTCGAGGGAGGCCCTTTTCCGCTGGCTCTGGGAGTCGCCGGGCACATCTACGCGCGGGCGGGCGACCCAACACGAGCACGGGACTTGCTCGATCAGCTGGAGCAGCTCGGCCAGCAGGGTTACGTTTCTCCCTACGTCCGATCTCTGGTTCACGTCGCCCTGTCCGAGGTGGAGCCGGCGCTCGACACGCTTGAAGAATCTCACCGGCACCGCTACGACCGGCTCATCTACCTCAAGGTCGAACCGATGTTCGATTCCCTTCGCGGACATCCCCGTTTCGAGGCGCTCCTCAAGGACATGGAACTGACTTCCTGAGTCCGCCACTTTTGACCTCGCTTTCGAAAACCAGACTGAGAAACTACCGGAGACGTTAAACACGTAGCTTTCGTGAGAAGGAAGACGATCTGCATTTTGTCCGCGTTCTCACGAACGCGGCTCTGTCAGAGGGTGCTTTCGCGCTGCGTTTGGTATTTGTAGCCGAGAGCGAGAGCGGGACCGGGCGGAGCAAGTCTCCCGGTTGCAGGCTCTCGCTCGCGCTCCTCGCTCGCGCTCTTCGCTCTCGAAAACCGGCCCAGGGAAGATTCCGGGAAGAGCGCGGGAAGATCGGGTTTCTAGCATGACCTCGGTTGGACGAAAAAAGATCCCAAGGAGGTCATCGAAGATGAAAGCAGAAACAGCCGAATCGAGCCGGGCTCGGCGCCGAAACGTCCTTTGCGCTCAGCTCATCGAGCGAATTTCGGGTGGAGACGAAGAGGCGTTGGACCGCCTCTATCACGAGACACGGTCCTTGCTCGGATCTGTAACCCAAAGTCTGATCGGCGATCCCGAGGCGGCTGAAGAGGCGATTATGGATTCCTATCTGCAGGTTTGGCGGACCGCCGCCAGGTACGACTCGACGCGGGGAAACCCGCTGGCTTGGCTGATAACGATCGCCCGGACCCGCGCGCTCGACCAGCGCCGCTCCCTGATTCGAAGGTCGCGCTTACAGACGGACGATTTCCCAGCCGTCGACCCGTCCAGTTGCACACAGGACCCGGAGGAAGCCAGCTTCGCTTCCGAGAGGAGCCGGAAGGTGCGCGATGCCCTTCGCCGCTTGAGCCCGGAACAACGGCAGGTGATCTTCAGCGCCTATTACGAGGGACAAAGCCACGGAGAGATGGCGCGCAGCCTGGGGATTCCTCTGGGCACCATCAAAACCCGAGTCCGATTGGCCATGCGGAACCTCAAGGGGTCCCTGATAGCGCCGGAACTGGCCGGCTTGGCACACTAGTCCCCGTTTCGATTGTCAGCGCCGTT
>JBFGHF010000659.1:0-2731 GCA_041578355.1 Acidobacteriota bacterium | reverse complement strand
GATCGTGACCCCGGTGGCGAAAGTGCCCATGACCCGACGGAACTGCTTCGGGTCGACTGCGCCGTATCCGACGGCGCTGCCATTGGAAAGGTCTTGGGACACGGGCATCATCATACTAGATCGGTGTCTGTTTTGGGCCGCCCCTAGGATCCCGCCACTTGTTCTGCCAGCCGTCGGCGATGGTGAGATAATAGGTGGAGAGAGAAAATCATGAAGAGCAGAGTATTGAGTCGAATCGGAATTCCGGGGGGCGAGCCCAGGCGGCTCGCCCGGTCGGCGGCGAAAGAGGCCGAAGCCGGCGGCTGGAAGAAGTCGGCGATCCTGGCCCAGCTGGAAAAGCTGGTGGCCGAACCCGGGGCCTATCGCGACGATCCTCTTTTTGGCCCTTTGGCCAAGAGCCTCCAGGCCATCAAGAAGGCCCGCAGAAGCTTCCAGCCCCGAGAAGCGCCAGCCTCTTACCGCCGTTGGGGCGACGACGTCGACGCTGCGGCCGTCGAACAGATGGAGAATGCCTGCAAGCTCCCCGTGTCGGTCAGTGGAGCGCTGATGCCGGACGCTCACGTGGGCTACGGGCTACCCATCGGGGGTGTTTTGGCAACCCGAAATTCTGTGATTCCATATGCAGTCGGTGTCGATATCGCCTGCAGAATGAAGATGAGCGTCCTCGACCTGCCGCTCTCGATGCTTGACACCGACGGGGAGAGGCTCGCCAAGGCGATCCATGAGGAGACCCGCTTCGGAATCGGCGCTTCCTTCCGCCACCCCCGGCAGCATGCCGTGATCGATGAAGACTGGAACTTCACTCCACTGACCCGGAATCTCAAGGACAAGGCGTGGCGCCAGCTGGGCACCAGCGGCAGCGGAAACCACTTCGTGGAGTTCGGTGTCCTCCATCTCGATCATCCAGACCTGGGCCTCGAAGCGAAACCGCACCTGACCCTGCTCACTCACAGCGGCAGCCGCGGCGCCGGGGCAACGATCGCCGGGCACTACAGCAAGCTGGCCATGAGACAGCACCCGGAGCTGCCGCGGCAGCTCCAACACCTGGCTTGGCTCGACCTTGAAAGCGAGGAAGGGCAGGAATATTGGCAGAGCATGGAACTCATGGGGCGTTACGCCGCCGCCAACCACGCCGTCATCCACCGCCATGTGATCGCGAATCTGGGCGCCCGACTGCTGCTCGACGTCGAGAATCACCACAATTTCGCCTGGAAGGAGAAGCACGGCGGCGAAGAGCTGATCGTCCACCGCAAAGGCGCCACTCCGGCCGGCAAGGGTGTGGTGGGCATCATTCCCGGGTCTATGGCCACCCCCGGGTTTGTGGTGCGGGGCAAGGGAGTCGAAGCCTCGCTCAACTCGGCCGCACACGGAGCCGGACGAAGAATGAGCCGCACAAGGGCCAAAGAAGAGTTCAACTGGACCATGGCCCGGCGATTCCTGGAGAGCCGCGGCGTCACTCTTCTCTCGGCCGGGCTCGATGAAGTTCCGATGGCTTACAAGAACATCGAAGAAGTGATGGCGGCGCAGCAGGATCTGGTGTCACCCATCGCCCGTTTCGAGCCCAGGCTGGTGAAGATGGCTCCAGCCGGGGAAAGACCCGAGGACTAACGGGTGGCGCGTGTCCGCGTTCTCACGAACGCGGCTCTGTCAGGAGGCGAGAAATCGTGAACGGGGACGAAAGCGTCAAAATATCCACGCTTAGTGATGCTCTGTTGACGCTTTTGCAAGCTGCGACTTGGGTAAGGAACTCCACAAAGTCTCGGCAAAAAAGTGCACAATGCAGCGGATTGCATCGATCCAGCTGGCTTTTCTCCCGGCACCCAGCTTGCATTCCCAACCGAAAGGCCCTAACTGACTTGATTTGCGTCTACGCGATTTGCGCAACGTGGACCGGCAAAACGGGTGACAGTCCGGGTTTTCGAGGGGATGTTGGGACGAACTACATGGAGCCCCACAGGGGTCATCGTCTGGCTGGTGATCGGAGGCGGATCTGCGGTCTCCGCCCATTCGCTTTACACGTCCCTGCAGATCGAAGACACGCGCTGGCTCTTGTTGGCTCTGGGTACCGCCTTCTCATCCCTGCTTCCGGTTCCGATCCCCTCGATGCGAAAGTCGGGTCGCGGGCGCTCCCCGGCATTGATCTTCACCCCCAGCGGCGTATTCATTCTGACCGCAATCCTAGCCTTCGGCCCCGCTGTGGCCGCCCTTCTCTCGCTGATTGACGGGGGGTTGAGCGGCCGGCGGTTCGGCCGGACCCGAAAACCCTGGAGAGAGAGGCTGCTCGGTATTTTCCAGTTCCCGCTGGTGGCCTTCCTGTCGGCCCATTTCTTCTACTTCGTCTACGGAGACCCGGCGCCGCTGTCGCCGGATGGCCTTCATCCCCTGGGCCCCCTCTTTTTGGCTTTGCTCTTGGCTACGGTCCTGTCTGCATCCCTCAACGCCGCAATGTTGTCACTGGCCACCCAGCTGGATCGGCCCCGACCGCTCCGCGAGATCTGGGTCCCCAATCTGACCGCATCCTACCTCTCTTCGATCACCGAGGTTCCAGCCGCTTTACTGATCTTTCTCAACCTCAATCATGCCGCTGTGATGGCGCTGGCGATCGCCGGGCCGACCGTGATCCTGATTTACTTCTCGCAACGAGTTCATTCCAAGCTGCTGCGGGTGGCCCAGAAACAGATCGAGAATGGTTATCGCATCTACCGCGCGCTGCTCGAGTCGAGCGCCATGG
>JBFGHF010000658.1:0-2735 GCA_041578355.1 Acidobacteriota bacterium | reverse complement strand
CTTTGGGCAGGCCGTCGATCCGATAACTGGCCTCTCCTGGCGGGCCCATCCAAGTATTCGATTCTGGAGGACTTTGTCCGGCCTGAGAAGAGGCCAGAAGCGATGCGGCAGGAGTGACGGTCAGGGTCACGGTTCCGCAAGCCATCTTGAGGAAGAAACGTCTGGTGAGCTCAGCGTGCATTGCAAAACCGTTGGGCGTTCGATCGGTGTTTCGCCTGGCGAATTGGGCCCAGCATACCCGTCGGCTCCGCAAGCGTCAAGAACAGCCGTGGCACGAGCATCCTTGCTCGTGAGGACACCCGAGGTGCTCTCTCCCGGAACTCGGCGAACCGCGACAGCTCGCAGTGCGCCTACCTCACCAACCACTCAGCGAATTGCATCCACCCGCTGGATCCTGCCAGCATCAGGCGCAGCGGCTGCGAAGCGATGATCAGCAGCACTCCCCAACCGAAGGCGGGATGGAGCTTGCGCCGGCGCCAGGTGTCGACGGCGACGAAGGGGAGGATGCAGAGATCGGTGAGCCCGAAGAAGACCCAAGGACCTCCCGTCAATATGAAGTCGAGCGGGATCCGGGAGACGGCGGCCGGCAGCATGCTCAGGCTGGCCAGCAACATCAGCCGCTTGTGGAAATCGGTGCGGCGTCGCAGCAGCAACCCGCTGCCCGCCAGGACCGTGAAGACGAACATGTCGCCCAACGGTATGGCCAGGAAGACCAGGGGCGGCATGCCCACATCGACCCCACGGCGGGCAAATCCAATCGCCGTGGCGACTCCCACGATCACAACCAGGGATGCCAGCACGGCCCCGAAGACGCCCAAACGTCGATGCAGGCGGGTTTGCCGCTTTGCTATCAATGCGGCCTGCACCAGGAAGAGTGCGAACCAGAGCGTCATCACCAATCCATGCAAGTGGACCAGCGGCCCCGCCAGGGCGGGCGAGTCAAAGGCGAAACTCAAGTAATAGGTCCTGGCGAAACCGATCAGGACGATCAGCAGGGCCAGAAGCGCCCCGGCCAGGTAGAGAGGTCGAAAAAACGGGATCGATCGAAGGCGGCCAGTTTGAACGCTGTGTGCCAAGTTCCAGCTTTCCAGCCGCTTGCACGCGGCTTGGCAATCCTTCTCACATCGAGTAACTCCGACGCCTGAGCCTGAGTAGGAAGAGCCCGATCATGCGCATTTTCCTCCCGTGGCGGGATCATAATCCCCGGCCGACGAAAAGACAACACGAGCCGAACGGCACCGCCCACCGCTCGAGCGAATTGCAGCCTGGAAGGCGGCGTTCCGGGTTCTGCCGCAACCTTGCGGATCTGCCGAATTGAGGCGACGCACGGAACGCCGGCATCCCTGCCGGCAATGCAAGCCCCGGGTCGCTCTCGCCATCGCCCACCGCTCGGGCGAATTGCCGCCTGGAAGTCGGCGTTCCGGGTTCTGCCGCAACCTCGCGCGATCTCCCAAACTGAGGCAGCAGGCTCGGCCTTCGGACAGGATTCTCAGTTCGCGTCCCGGCTTATCGGGACCTTCGGTGTCAGCTTCAGCAGGCGTCCGGTGCTGTCGTTTCGGTCGTCCTCCAGCACCCAGATGGCCCCGTCCGGTCCCTCGACGACGCTGCGAATCCGCGCGCCCATTTCGTAGCGCTCGACTTCGCGGGCATCGTCCCCGTCGAGCTCGACGCGCACGATCGCCTGCGAGGAGAGGCCCGCGACGAAAGCATCACCGCGCCAGTCGGAGAACAGGTCGCCGCGATAGATCATCAAATCGCCCGGAGAGACGACGGGTGTCCACGACACCGCCGGTTTTTTGAATTCGGGACGGGTGTCGTGGTCGGGTATCGGGCGCCCGTCGTAATGTTCGCCGTCGGAGACGACCGGATAGCCGTAATTCGCTCCCCGCTCGACCCGGTTCAACTCGTCTCCGCCCCGCGGTCCCATTTCGATCTCCCACAGCCGGCCGTCGAGATCCCAATCCATCCCCAGTATGTTGCGGTGGCCCAGTGACCAGATCTGCGGATAGACTCCTTCATCGTCGACCAGCGGGTTCTGGCCGAAGTGGTCGACGAAGGGATTGTCGTCGGGAACCGAACCATCGTCGTGCAAGCGAATCACCTTGCCCAAGTTCGCCTGCATGTCCTGGGCCGGCGTGAACTTCTGCCGGTCTCCGGACGAAATCCAGAGGTAGTTTTGATCGTCGAACAAGAGACGGTGGCCGTAATGTCCGTAGCCGACGACTTTGGGATACTGGCGCCAGATCACTTCCACGTCCGACAGCCGTCCGCCCCGATTGGTCAGGGCCAGTTTCGCCCGGATCACGGCTGCGCCCCGGGTATCGCCCACCCCCGACTCGGCGTAGCTGAGGTAGATGGTTTGGTTTTGGGCGAAATCCGGATGCAGGGCGACGTCGCCCAGTCCCCCCTGACCGCCGTAGGCGACGTCCGGCACACCGCGGACCTCACGCGACTTTTGACCGTCCTGGGTGACGATGAAAAGGTTGCCCTTCTTTTCCGTCACCAGCATCCGGCCGTCGGGCAGGAAAGCCAAGGCCCAGGGCTCGTCGAACGAGGTGACGGCCTCGACCTCGAATGGTAGTTCCGCTCGTGACTGAGCCCCTGCCGTCATGATGAGGCTCAGTGCGATCGCCAAAGTTCTTCCAGTCATTTCTTTAGGTCTCTTTCGCTATGGTGTTTCGGTTGAACGCTGTCCATTGCTAGCTCAGACGCCGCAAACGGCGTTCTCGTCTCAG
>JBFGHF010000657.1:0-2739 GCA_041578355.1 Acidobacteriota bacterium | reverse complement strand
CGTGGGCGATTACCTGATCGGAGAAGGTTTCCGCCTGATTTGCGAGCTCGATCTCGCTCCGGCGACCAAGAACGCGATGTTGCAGGCCGCCTCTCGAGGCATGGTGACCCTCTGCCGCGGACAAGGTGCGGAGTTGATTTGGGCGGCATCTCCCAGACCCTTGTCGTCCCTGGAGGTTCTCGACATCTTCCGGCACAAGACGGCTCCGGCCTTCGAGACGGCATTGAAGCTGGGAGCCCTGTTCTCGGAGGCCGATCCCGCCGCACTGGAAGCGCTCAGCGACTACAGCGAGGCGCTCGGTATCGCCTATCAGATCCGGGACGACCTGGAGGATTATTCAGGGGAAAGCGATTCACATGATCTGCGCGATTTTCGACTCTCGCTGATTCTCGCCATCGCACTGAAACGGAGCGGCCAGAGCAAAGACAAGAAAATCCTCAAGGCTCTCTGGGAGGGATCGGTTTCCTACTCGGACGTGGAGGATGACGTCAAACGCATTCTGGAGCAGGGTGAGATCCCCGCGAAAGCCCGGGAGCTTTTGGAAGCCTACAAGGAGCAGGCGATTCGTTCCCTCCGTTATCTCCAAAACCCGACCCTCAAAGGGCTTCTGCGCAGGGTGATCGGAAAGATCTTCGGAGAACAGCTGATCGAGGGCTATTGCAGTGAGTTTGAGGCTCGAAATGCTCCAGGTGGCGCGCTTGGCGCCCCGAATGCTGGGAAAAGCCACCCAGCCGGTAACTGACTTTCTCCGTGGACAATTCAATCGCGACGGAGGGGTGAAGAACCGGCAAGGAAAGAGCGACCTTTACTACACCGTGTTCGCCCTCGACGCTCTCGCCGCCTTCGATGCCGAGACGCCGGGCGAAACCTGCCGGACCTTTGTAAACAAGTTCGGCGACGGCGCCGCTTTGGACTTCGTTCATAAGGCTTGTCTGGCTCGAGCCTGGTCGGCCCTCGGACTGGAGCCTTCCGCTTCGCAGCGGCGGACCCTGCTCCAAGAGATCGAAATGCGACGCACTGCCGACGGGGGTTATTCAGCCAGCGCCGAGGCGCCCGGCGGCACTGCCTACCACTGTTTTCTGGCTTTGGGCGCATACCAGGACCTGAAGCAGCCCCTGCCCGACCCTCAGCGACTCTTGGAGTGTTTGCGGCGCTTGCGCTCCGACGACGGCGCTTGGGCGAATCGTTCGAGTCTGCCGGCAGGCACGACCACGGCGACCGCCGCAGCTGTCGCCCTTTTGCGACAGCTGGACGCCGATGTCCCTCAGAGCGTCGAGGGTTGGCTTTGGGATCGACTCCATCCTCAGGGTGGATTTCTGGCGATCCCTTCCGCTCCCATCCCCGATCTGCTCTCCACCGCCACCGCGCTCCATGCCCTCACCTCTCTGGGGGTCGACCTGAGACCCGCACGAGAGTTATGTCTCGACTTTCTCGACTCACTCTGGGACGGCAAGTCGTTTTGCGGCACTTGGACGGACGGGACCCCCGACTCGGAGTACACTTTTTACGCGCTTCTGGCCCTGGGGCACTTGAGTCTGTGATGGGTGTCGACGACCGATTGCGAGCTTCCTGTACCTCGGCCGTGAGGGAATTGCTGGCGCAAAGGGTGCCCGCCGGTCATTGGCGGGGAAGGCTTTCCGACAGCGCCCTTTCCACGGCAACGGCGCTTTGCGCGCTGGAACTCGGTCGTCGCCACGACCAGGGTCGGAGCGATACTCTGAGACAATCGGTCGAAAAGGCCCGATCGTGGCTGCTCGATCATCAGAATCCGGACGGCGGGTGGGGAGACACGCCGGACAGCCCGAGCAATATCAGCACCACGACCCTGGCCTGGGCCGCACTCAGGCAGAGCCTTGGCGACTCAGCTTCCAGGGAGGTGAGTGCGGCTGAAGACTGGATCGAGGAGAGAGCCGGCGGTTTGGACCCGGCCAGCATTTCGCGCTTCCTGACCCGTCAATACGGCGATGACCGGACCTTCTCAGTCCCCATTCTCAGCCTCTGCGCCCTGGCGGGGCGATTCGGAAAAGGACGCTCCGCCTGGGCCACGATTCCAGTCCTGCCCTTCGAGCTGGCAGTCTTTCCTCATTCCTTATTCCGATTTCTGGGCTTGCCGGTCGTCAGCTACGCCCTTCCGGCGCTCATAGCCATCGGCCAGGCTCAACATCATCATGCCCCCAGCTGGAATCCCCTGCTGAGAATGCTGCGCCAACTCGCCAGAGCTCGAACTCTCCGAGTGCTGGCACGGTCTCAACCCGAAAGCGGCGGTTTTCTCGAGGCGATCCCGCTCACCTCCTTTGTCACCATGTGCCTGATCTCGATGGGGCTGATCCGCCATTCCGTCGCGGCAAAGGGGATTCAATTCCTGCTCGGCTCTCAACGACCCGACGGAAGCTGGCCCATCGACGTCGACTTATCCTGTTGGGTGACCAGCCTGGCGGTCCAAGCGCTGGCCTCCGGCGGTCGGCTCGAACAACATCTTCCGCCTTCCGACCGGACCCGCGTCGCCTCCTGGCTGGCGGATCAGCAGCGCAGCACGAGGGATCCTTACAGCCACGCCGCTCCCGGCGGGTGGCCTTGGACCGATCTTCCCGGAGGGGTGCCGGATGCCGACGACACTTCGGCCGCCCTGATAGCGATTCATCGGCTGGCCGACAGCGGCGCCATCCCGCCCAGCGCCGCCGTCAAGGCCGCTCTTGCCGGAATCCAATGGCTCCTCGATCTGCAAAACCGAGATGGGGG
>JBFGHF010000656.1:0-2743 GCA_041578355.1 Acidobacteriota bacterium | reverse complement strand
CCACCCTTCTCCGATCCGCTTCTTGAAGACGCCGTCCTGCGGGCGGCGGCGCTCGGTGATGTCGAGTCCGCTGTCGATCTTCAGAACCGAGATCACCTGACCGATGTTTTCCTTGGTAATCGGGGTGTCGCGCAGTTGTAGGATTCCGTCGATGCGAAAACGGATTCGGACCCGCGATTCCAGGTTCTCGATGTGGATGTCGCTGGCGCCCTCGACCACGGCCTGGAAAAGGATGTGGTTGATGATCTTCTTGATCCGGGGCATGTCCGACTTGAGGACCAGATCGGAGCGGTCGTTGGCCTGTTCGGTGACCGTCTCCATCTCCAGTCCGGACTCCGCCGCCGTCACACCGTCGGAGTGATAGGTGTAGGCAATGCCCTGTTCGATGCTGGAGGGCGTCGAGACCACCAGCTTGAGATCGTAACCACGCTGCTGGCAGAGCTTCTTGAGCAAGTCGACGACGGCGAGATCCTCGGGGTTGGACATCCCCACCACCAACTCGCCGGTCGCCTCGTCGAGGCGTCGGGGCAGCACCAGATGGGTTTCGGCGAAGCGCTTGGAGATGATCTTGCCCGCCTTGGCGTCGGCCTCTCCCAGCTTGAAAGACTCGAATTCCAACCCCAACTTCTCGGCCAGCGACGAGTAGATCATCTCTTCGGTGGCAAAGCCCGATTCGACCAGCAGTTCACCCAGTTTCTTGCTCGAGTTCTTCTGTCTCTCGAGCGTCTGTTCGAGCTGCTCGCGAGTGATCAGTCCCCTGGCCACCAGGATCTCGCCCAAGCGCATCTGCTGAAAGCCGAGTTGGCGGACACGCGAATAGCAGAGTTCGATGGCCGTGGAGAGGTCGTCTTCATCGACGAACAGCAACTGGGGCTCAAGTCCCGAGATCCGCTTCAGCTCTTCAATGGCCTTGCGGGGAGGAAAGGCTTTGGCGGCCAGAAAGAGCTCGGTCGACGTCTGGGCCAAGGGAAGGACGGAATGTTTGTAGGCCACCGAACGGGGAATCAGCTCGAGAATGCCGGTGTCCAGAAACAGCGAGGGGTCGAGGCGGAAAGAAGTCTCGGTGTCCGGGTCGGCAAGCGCTCCGGGTGCGACCAGGCCTTTTTCGACCAGGACCTCCGCCAGTTTCTTGGGGCGCTTCTGCAGTTCGCCTCTGAGCTGTTGGGCCGCTTCGTCGTTGTCGATCGGGCGGATGTCGGTCACCTGGGCGGGATTCGTTTTCATTCCCATAATCGAGCGGTCCCCAACCCCGGGGCCGAAACCTCCAAAAGGAAGCTCGACGTCCCGGAGTTTCTTTCACTTGACTGGTCGCTCCTTTTCGAAGCAATTGTCGTACCACTTGGCGGCCCAGCGGCGGATCTGGAAATAAACCCAAAAGCCGCGTGAAAACAGCCAATTAGCCCCAACGGGGGCTGCGCCAAGTCGCCTTCGAGGAAGACTTTATGACGCCGAGCGGCAGCATCTCATGACAAAAAAGGTTAAATCGGTGAGATGCGTCACATGGGGTGCGGATCGCCAAAAAGGCGACCTCCGCCTTCCGGCCAGCCAGGACCTTGACGGAAGCCGCGGGTTTTTGACGGAAAGTCGCGGATAGAGGACGGGACGCAGACCGAGGAGCGAGAGCAAGAGCGAGTTTGCGGGCACAGTTGGGCTGACCTCGCTCCGGAGAGGCGCCTGCTGAACGCCCCGCTCCCGCTCTCGCTCCCGCTCTCGGTCTCGCTCTCTGCTATGCGGTTTGATGAATTGGACATCATCGAACCTCGAACATCGATTCCGCTGAAAAAGTCGCGAGGTGCGGGAACCCGGTACTCAAGCCGACCCCAAGGCCGACAGCTCTCCGATTCTGCTAGGGTGGCAAGATGAGCGTCAGGCGCACCCGGGTGGGAAACGTTCTGACCCGAACCAGCGGTTACCTGAAGACGGTGACCACGCATTCGTTGCAGCCTTACCGCGGATGCACTCTGGGCCGGTCGTTGTGCGGCGTGGGCTGCTATGTGCAGCACAACCGCTACGTAACGGCGGGTCGCAGCTGGGGAGAATTTCTCGAGGTCCGAATCAACGCAGCCGAATCATACGCCGACCATTACCGGCGCGAACGGGACTGGGCGAGGCGCTCCCGGGGGGAGTTCACCATCTTCCTCTCCAGCGCCACGGAGCCCTTCCTTCCCCAAGAGTTTCGATTCGGGGTGACACGCTCCGTGCTGGAAGCCATGCTGGGACACCCGCCCGACGGACTGATCCTGCAGACTCACAGCCACCGGGTCACCGAGTACCTGGACCTCTACCGCCGGCTCGCCGAACGGTGTCGGCTGCGCTTTCACATTTCGATCGAGACCGATCGAGAGCAGATCGCCGGTCTCCCCCGGCATGCGAGTTCGGTCGAGCAGCGCTTCGAGGCCGCCGCGACTCTCAAGGGCGCCGAACTGACTACCGTCATCACCGTTTCGCCCCTGGTGCCCATCCGCGATCCGAAGCGGTTCTTCGCGCGTGTGGCGGAATGCGCCGACGCCGTGGTCATCGACCACTTCGTCGAGGGCGACGGAACCAAGACCGGATGGAGAACCCTGCGGACTGCGCTTCCCCGAGCCATGGAGCAGACCGAGCCCGGCTCGACCGCACTACGCTACCGGGACGTGATGGTCGGGATTGCGCGCCAATACCTGCCCGGCCGGGTGGGAGTGAGTATCGATGGATTCGCGGGACGCTGGTTGGGCTGAAGCGGGGGCTTGGGGTCTGGGGCGTG
>JBFGHF010000655.1:0-2759 GCA_041578355.1 Acidobacteriota bacterium | reverse complement strand
CCGCCGCCCGCGTTGTAGAGGGCGTCGGAGCGGTTGGCGCGCCAGAAAAGATGATGATCCAGCGCCAGGGTCGCCTTCGGGTGTGGTTTGACCCGCAAGCCCTGGCTGGCCGCTATGTTGTTTTGGCGGCCCACCAGATCGGCGTAGCCGAGATAGGCATGACCCAGCGGAAAGAGCTGGTTGAAGGTTCCCAACTCCCCGTCGCCGGGATCGTTGTCACCGCTGGCGTAATCGAATCCCAGCAACAGGCCGGGTGCCCAACCTCGGGAAAGGAAAGTGTATTCGGCGCGCAAGGACGTCATGAAAGCCCTGATGTCCGAGTCGCCGAAATCGCCGAATTGATAAGCGCCTTCTCCGTCGAGGCTGAACCCCGAGACGTTCTTGGCGATTCGCATCCCCAGGGTGTGGCGAGTTTCGGCGGCCGCACCGTCCGCGAATCGGCCCTGTTGACGATCCAACCCCAGCCAGTAGACGTCGATTTGGGTGTCGCCGGGACGACCCGAAGCGTAAAGGCCGTAGAGAGCATCGTCGGGGTCCGACTCGTTGAAGCCGTATTTTCGCACCGGGACGTGTCGGGAGAAAAAGCCGTCCACGCGGAGCTTCGGGGAGTCGTAGACGACTCGGGCCGCGTCGAAGGTGCGGCGCGTGTTCGACCAGTCGAGCGGACTGAGCAATCGCTGGCGGCCGAACTGCAGTTCCTGGCGGCCCAAGCGGAGCGTCCAGTTGGCAGTGTCGGTCCGAGATGTCCGCAAATCCAGGAAAAGGTTTTGAACATCCGCCGAGTCGGTGTCGCTCGAACGGTTGCCTCCGGGAAGCGTCCGGCCCGTGGCCAAAGAGCTCTTGCCCTCGGCGAAGACGCGGAAATGCGATCCCAGGTGGAAGTCTCCATGCAAGCGGAGCCGCATCAAGCCGTAGGTGTCTTCCTGGGCGGGATTGAACCCGAAATTGCTCCAGGACTCCGCGCGCAATCGAAACTGCCCGCCGAAAGTGGCGAAAAACCCCTCCGCCTCCCCCAGGGGGACGGCTTTGAGCGAATCCCACCAGTCCTCTCCCGGGGCGGATGCCGGGGTCCATTTTTCTTCGTAACGGAGGTTGTGGAAGGCGGGAGTCGGCGGCGGGGAGGGCTCTTGCTCTTGCTCTTGTCCCTTCCCGGACTTGCCGGAAGGCGGTTCGGGTTCGGCTGCCGTGGCACGCAACGGCATCCCAAGCAGAAACACCCCGCAGCAAAGCAATCCCAATCCAGTAGTCCAAAGTCGCATCGATCGACCTCCAAGATGACCTTTCTGCAATTCAGACGCCAGCTTTGACAAGGACCAAGCGCCTCTAATTGGGTCTTTTGACGCAGAGTTTTCCCCGACATCGCCGACCCCCATCCCGTAAGGCGCCTTCCAGGCCGCGCTCGCAAGAAGCCGCCGGTCAGAGAGCCTTCCGATTCGCCGTCCCTTGACCCTTGACGCGGCATCCAATAGCGTTCCGGAGCGTTGCAAACAGCGGAAGTGGTCATCATCGGCGGCGGGATCATCGGAGCTTCGATCGCCTTTCGTCTGGCCTCCCAGGGTGTGAAGCCGATCGTTCTCTTTGAAAAGTCGGCACTGGCCTCAGGGGCGACCGGTATCTGCCCGGGCGGGATCCGCCAGCAGTTCGAGGGCGAGGCCGACTGTTGGCTGGCGCGCCGCTCGATGCGTTTCTGGACCCGGATCAACGAGATCCTGGAACCCGCGGACCCGTTTTATTTCGAACAGTCGGGCTACCTTTTTCTGGCCGACTCCGAGCGCATGCTGTCGAAACTCGCTTCCCACGTCGAAATGCAGAATCGGCTCGGGATCCCGTCGCGGATTGTGTCGCCGAGTCAGATAAGCGATCTCTTGCCGGCCTTGCAATGTCGTGGTCTGGCGGGAGGATCCTTCTGCGCCGAAGACGGTTTTTTGGAGGAATGCGATCGGGTCACGTCGGAGCTCATTCGGGCCGCCCAGAGCCGGACCCGAGTCCTCTTCGAGGAGGTCACTGAACTGAAACGGGACGGCGCGCGCTGGCTGACCCGAACTCCGCACTCGGAATGGTCCGCCCCCGACCTGGTGATCGCGGCGGGACTCGAGACACCCGTTCTGGCCGCTCGACTGAACATTCGGCTGCCCATCCGTGCAGAGCTTCGCCGACTGGCCTTCACCGAGCCCTGCGACGATCCCCTGATGCTTCCCCTGGTGGTGGCCCTGGAGAGGGGCTTCGCGGGAAAGCAGCTTCGCCACGGCGTCTTCTATTTCGGCGCCACCGACGAGAGTCCCGAAATGGACGACCTCGATTTTCTGGAACGAGGACTGCGCGCCGGCGCCGGATTACTTCCGGTCATGGGAGAACTGGGAGTGCGCCGGGTGCTGCGCGGCGAGTACGACAACACCCCAGACCGGCGGCCGCTGCTGGGTCGGGTCGAGGGCTTGCCGGGTTTGCACTTAGCCGTCGGTTTCAGCGGCCACGGTTTCATGATCGCCCCCGCAGTCGCCGAGATTATTGAAGCCTCGGTGACCGGTGCTGAAACCGACCTGCCCGTCGAGGCGTTTGCGGTGGAGCGGTTCCGGAAGGGAGGCTTGGAAAGGGAGGGGTTGGTGATTTGAGGACTCTTCGGAGCGTGAGCGCTAGCGTGCGTGACAGGTCCGCCGGCCCGCCTCCTGTTCACCCCGTCGCTCTTGACTCCCGTCATCAGGTGGTCGAGAGAGTGACATTGGACTGATCGGTTGCCGGCGCAGAGGTACGAAATATGGAAT
>JBFGHF010000654.1:0-2787 GCA_041578355.1 Acidobacteriota bacterium | reverse complement strand
TTTTCGGGGCGAGGGACGAAAAGGCGGGGGCGGTCGTCTCCAAGGCGGCCCTACTCGAGGCCGGTCTCTTCAATCACACCGTCGAAGTCGTTTCCGGGGTGATGGAGGAGGAGTGCCGGGAGGTTCTGCGCGAGTTCTTCCGTCTTCGACGCTAACCAGAACGGAATCTGTTTCACCCCGTCGGAGTTTGATCTTGTCGGCTTCCGCGAGACCCTTGCGCTTCGCTGACCCCGGGCTATTGCTGTGATTCCCCTTTGGGGAACCCGTCATCTCGAACTCCTGCGCCGTGGATGGCTGCTGATGATCCGACTCCGAGCGCAGCGATCCCACACAATTCGACCCACTACTCGTTGGCGAGATGGCTCTGATTGATCTCGGAAAGCGGGCCGATTACGAATACGATCACGAGACTCTCGGCGGTATGAAGTCGTTCGCTATTACTAGTCTCTGAGCGATCCCCATTTCTTTTTGATGAACCGGTCGGCTTTCTCGAAATGCTCGAAATGACGCTCCGCCCGCCTGAATTCGGGCGGGTGGATTCGGCGCGGCCTGCCGCGTTTGCCGATGCCCATCCAGGCATGCAGCATCTCGTGGTAGAGGACGAAGTCGACGACGTAGCCGGGGACGCGCGGCTTGTCGAGTGCGCGGTTGAGCACGATCGTATCGTGAGTCGAGTCGTAGTGCCCCAGGCTGCGGCGGCCGCCACGCAGACTCCAACCCAAGCGGCGGACCTCCAGATCCCCGTTGAAGTATTGCCTGTTGAGGCGGTCGAACCGTTCCGCCAGATCGTAGATGCGTCCCCTGGGGCCCGCCATCTTTTTGCTTCCCCGGGAGCGCCTGACTCGGTCGATTCTCTCTTCCACCCGGGCTTGGTCCACGTAATCCCGATAGATCGCCGTGTAGATCGGCGGCGTTCGGCGGCGACTCCAGCGAGCCACCAGCATCCCCATGGCGGCTTCCCAGACTTCTGCCGGCGCCTCGCTGAGGATGTCGCTGATGCGAAAGCGGAACACGCCCGACCGGACCCTCAATGTGTTCTTGAGATTGGAGTAGGGATAAAAGCGGAACGAGAAGGACGGTGATTCGTGACGCCTCGGAGAGCCGTTGAGAACGGTCCGGTAGGCGCGAATGAACGCGGCTCTGCCTTCCGCTTCGAGGTTTCGCGAGCGAGGGCGTGATGCTTCGAACAGCGAGGATTGCCGTGCTTCCGCCACGAGCCTCCGGCCTCAACCCGCAGGGGCGGGGCTTACCCGTTCCTTGAGAAATCGAATGATGTCGTCGGTGTGACTGCCGGGCTGGAAAATTGCGGCCACGCCCATCCCATGCAGAGCCTCGATGTCCTCGTCGGGAATGATGCCGCCGCCGAACACCAGGATGTCCTCGGCCTTGCGCTCCTTGAGCAATTCCAGCAGTCGCTCAAAAAGATGCATGTGAGCTCCGGAGAGGATGGATAGACCGATGGCGTCGACGTCTTCCTGCAGGGCCGCCTCCACGATCCGCTCCGGAGTCTGGCGCAATCCCGAGTAGATCACCTCCATGCCGGCATCCCGCAAAGCGCGGGCCACGACTTTGGCCCCACGGTCGTGACCGTCGAGGCCCGGTTTGGCAATCAATACTCGGATTCTTGCGGATCCCATCGGTATCCTTTCACCTAGGTCAAAAAGCGGGTTCCTGATAGGTGCCGAACACTTCTTTGAGCGTCTCGCAAATCTCGCCGACCGTGGCGTAGCTGCGGACTGCCTCCATGATGAAGGGCATCAGATTCTGGTCGCCCCCCGCCGCTCGCTTCAGGCCGGTCAGCGAGTCCCGCAAATCTTTCGAGTTGCGGCGGGACTTGAGTTCGGCCAGGCGCTCGACCTGCCGCTTTCGCACATCGTCACTGATCTGCAGGATCTCGACCGGGGGCTCATCGTCGACGACGTGTTGGTTGACCCCGACCACGATCTTGTGGCGGCGTTCCACCGCCTTCTGGTACTCGTAGGCAGCGTCTTGGATTTCCCGTTGAGGGAATCCCGCCTCGATCGCCGCGATCATTCCGCCCATCTCGTCGATGCGGCGAATATAATCGGCGGCCTCCTCTTCCAACTGGTTGGTCAAGTCCTCGACGAAATAGGATCCGCCCAGGGGATCGACCGTGTTGGTCACGCCGCTTTCATGGGCGACGATTTGCTGCGTCCGCAGAGCCAGCCTGGCCGCGCTTTCCGTGGGGAGCGCCCAGGCTTCATCCAGGGAATTGGTGTGCAGCGAGTTGGTCCCTCCGAGCACCGCCGCCATCGCCTGGATCGTGGTGCGAACCACGTTGTTGTAGGGCTGCTGGGCCGTCAAGCTGCAACCCGCGGTCTGAGCATGAAAACGGCATTTCCAGGAGCGTTCGCTCTGGGCGCCGAAACGGTCCCGCATGATCCCGGCCCAAAGCCGCCGCGCAGCCCGGTACTTGCCGATCTCCTCGAAGAAGTCGTTGTGGGCGTTGAAGAAGAAGGAAAGCCGGGGTGCGAATCGGTCGACCTGCATTCCGCTGCGCACACACCAGTCCACGTACTCGATGCCGTCGCGCAAAGTGAACGCCAATTCCTGGCCGGCCGTGGAACCGGCCTCCCGGATGTGGTAGCCACTGATCGAGATGCTGTTGTAGCGGGGCAGAAAGTCGGTGCAGAAGCGGATCGAGTCCACCACCAGCCGCATCGACGGCTGCGGCGGATAGATCCATTCCTTCTGGGCGATGTACTCCTTGAGGATGTCGTTCTGGAGTGTTCCGCTGATCCGTTCCAGCCTCGCCCCCTGCTTCTC
>JBFGHF010000653.1:0-2791 GCA_041578355.1 Acidobacteriota bacterium | reverse complement strand
TGCTGGGGCGCACCGTAGTAGGCCCGGAACAGCTCGTAGGTGCCGTCGACGAGGTGTACCCGGATCATTGCTCGGGATACACCATGGTCATGGGGTCGGGCAACGGAATCCGTTTGATCGATCCTTCTGCGGCCAGCTTCTGAAAGGAGAATTCGGGCTTGTCGGCGTCGCCTTTCAACATTTCGTCGACATTGCCGACCGCCAGAATCACCAGCTTGTCGGGCATCAGGTATTGTTTGGCCACGCGAAGGACGTCGTCGGCCGTGACCGCCCGGAAATTGTCTCGCAGCTTGTCCAGGTAGTCCTCGGGGCGTCCGATCAATTCCCCTCGAGCGAAGGTCTGGGCCACCGCGGAGGCCGAAGCGAAGTAACGCGGGAATATCTCGATCCTGAGCGTTTTCACCGTCTCGAGCTCTTCCTCGGTCACCCGCTCTGTTCGCATCCGCTCGATCTCCTCGATGACGATTGAAGCGGCCCGCGCGCAAGTCGGGCTCCTGGATTGGAACCGCGCCCGGAAGATCCCCGGATAATAAGCGCCTTCTGTGAAAATCGACCCGGCGCTGTAGGCCAGTCCCTCGTCGGAACGGACGCGGTTGGTGATCCGGGACGTGAATCCCGATCCTCCCAGGATGTCGTTCATGATATCGATCGCGAACTCGTCCGGGTTGCCCATGCGGATTCCGAGATGACCGATCGAAACCCGGCCTTGGTTGACGTCCTCCTTGTTCACCATGTAGACGCCCGCGGTGGGAGTGGTGCCGGGCTCGGGGATGGCCGGGGACTTCCCCCTCCCCGGCCAGTCGGCCATGGCCGCCTCGAGCTTTTGCTTCATGGCCGCGGTGTCGAAGTCGCCCGCCACAGCGAAAATGAAATTGTCGGGATGATAGTACTGGCGGTGGAACTCGATCAGATCCTCGCGTCCTATGGCCTCGATCGTCGCCTGGGTGGGTGGGCGGACCGTGAAGTGATCGTCGCCCCGCATCAAACGGTCCCATTCACGGCTTTCGATCGATGTGGTGCTGTCGTTGCGCCGCTCCATTCGCTGCAAGACCTGGCTCTTGTAAAGGTCGATCCGGTCCTGTTGGAAAGCCGGATTGCGAAGCATCTCGAAACAGAGCTCCAGGGCCCGATCGAGGTCCTTGGAAAGGGCGTTGACCCCGGCGCTGCCAGAGGTGGAACCGACGAAACTGCTCAGGCTGGCGGCCAGAAAGTCGGCCTCCTCATCGAACTCGTCCGCATTCCAACGCAAAGTGCCCCCCGCGCGAAGCACGCTGCCCGTGGCCGCTGCCAATCCGGTTTTTCCTTCCGGGTCCAGGTAGTCTCCCACCCGAATCAGGACGTCGATGTCGACCAGCGGCAGGTCGTGGTCTTCGACCAGAAAGGCCACCACACCGTTGCTCAGGACGTGGCGATGGTCGGCCACTTTGGGCGGGGCGTATTCGAGTTGGGGATAATCCAGCTTTTTCGGGTGATCCGGGATCTCCCCGTTGTTCTGAGCCCACGCCGTCGCTGCGAAGGCGGTGATCACCGACAGCAGAATGGTCAACTTGGTGGTTTTTTTCGTTTTCACTGTCCGCTCTCCAAATCTTTGAGCCGCTTTTCGATCAGTTTGCGCAACACTTGGAAGACTTTCATCCGCTCTTCCGGCGATTCCTGGGCCGCTTGTTCCAGTTGCGGGATCATCTGCTGAATCTGATCGACGTTCATTTGATTCAACATGGCCTGGAACTGTTTGACCTGCGTTTGCTCCGGCGGGGAGAGCCCGACCAGCATGGGGTCTTCTTGGGCCCCCGGGGTCGTCTTGGTGTAGTAGATCGCCACCGCGCGCTTCTCGGGCTCGAAATACTTCTTGGCCACGCGTTGCAGATCTTCGGCGGTGACCGCCTGGATCTTCTGGGGATCCTCGTTGAAGCTTTCCCAACCCCGGAAACTCTCGGCCAGCAGCAGCTGCACCATCAGGGCGAAGTTGTTCTTTACCTTCTGCAACTCTCGCTCCCCGACCGGCTCGTTCTTGATCTTGTCGAGTTCCTTGTAGATGGCCGCTTCCACATCCTCGGGCGTCCGACCCTGTTTGGCGATTCCCCGGAGCAAGAAGAAACCGGCCCATTTCCTGCCGTTCTGCAATGCGAAAGCGTTGTTGGCGACCTTCTGGTCGAGCACCAGGGACTTGTAGAGGCGCCCGGTGCGGCCGCTGAGCAGAGACCCGAGCACGACCAAGGCCGGTTCGTCGACGTGGCCGTCGGCCACCGAGTGGTATCGGATCTCGACTTCGGGTTCGGTCTCCGCGTAGGCGACCATTCTTTTTTCGGCCTGCTGCTCCACCTCCTCCGTCCTCACCGGCGGCTGCTCGACCGGGCTTCTCTCGAGACGTCCGAAATAGAGCTTCGCCAAACGCTTGGCCTGCTCCGGGTCGAAGTCGCCCACCAAGCAGGCTACGACGTTGTTGGGAGCATAGTTGACGGCGAGGTAAGATTCGGCCTCCTCGCGGGTGATGCCTTCCAGGTCGCTGGGCCATCCCACCACGGGCCATCCGTAGGGGTGGGAGGTCCAGAACATGGCCTCGAATTGCTCACGAAAGCGTCCGGTCGGAGTGCTGTCGGTGCGCAGCCGGCGCTCCTCGTGAACCACGTCCCGCTCCGTGTAGAACTCGCGGAAAACCGGATTCAGGAGGCGGTCGGACTCCATCCAGAACCACAACTCCAGTTTGTTGGCCGGGACGTTGATGAAGTAGACGGTCTGGTCCTCGGTCGTGAAGGCGTTCATCCCGCTGGCGCCGCCCTGGGTGTAGATC
>JBFGHF010000652.1:0-2791 GCA_041578355.1 Acidobacteriota bacterium | reverse complement strand
GGATGAAGCGCCATTCGGGCCGGAAGAATCGAGCTTGACGGGGTGGCGCCGTCTCCCGTCCCGGCTGGGACGGGCTGAAAATAGCCCACCGCTTCAGCGGTGGGTTGAGATCCAGGGCCCCCTTCATCAGTCCCGCAGGGACGGCTGAAAAACGCTTCTTCTCTGCGGTTTCAATCGTCCCTCCGGGACCCTGAACTCAGCTGAGGCTGATTACCCAGGGCTGAAGCCCTGCGCTATTTTCACACCACCCCTCCGGGGCTCTCCGCAACCTGAATCTACCGTCATTTGGGCAACACGCCCTCACGAGCGAAGCTTCGTCATGGTTGCCCGGCCGCAACTCGGGAACCCGCCCCGGAAGTCCGCTCTCTACCTCATGGGAGCGTGCGGAATGGCTCCGGCGGCGGTCAGCAGTCCAGAAACCTTCAAAAAGTACTCTCGCGCCTTCTGGCGGTCGCCCGAGAGTTGGGCCGCCCGGGCCGCGCCTGAGATCCCGTTGAGCCGGTTGGGAGAATCCTTGATGGCGCGCTCGTATGCGGCCAGCGCTTCGGCCGGCCGATAGAGCTCGAGGAGCAGGTCGGCGAGCATCTCGCGGGCAGGCAGGACCGCTCCCGGCGTCACGGGATGCTTTTCGGTGGCATCCTCCAGGTCGGCGGCGGAGCGCAGCAGAGCGACTGCCTCATCGTTGCGCTTTTCCGCCCGCGCGATCCACCCCTCGGCTGCCAGGCGCTGAATCTCGACCTGATCGGCCCAGTAGGAGTTCTGTTGACCGAGCAGCTGTTGACGAAGCTCTTCCAGCCGAGCCACGTCCTGTCGAGCGCGCCGCACATCACCGTTTCGTGCCGCGCCCATGGCCCGCGCGAAGTAGATCACGGCTTCGGCATAAGCGTAGCGATCCCAGAGAAGTGTCGAGGGCTGAAGATTCAGTGCCGCCGCCTCGGACCAGCGGCGCCGCTCCAGGGCGCTTCGCGAGGGGATGGCGGCGATGGCGTAGTAACCGGCGAAGTTGTCCAGGTCCAGGCTCGACACCGCACGGACCTCCTCGAGCAGCCGCGCCACCTTGTCATCTTCCCCGCGCTGCAGATAGGCGTAGGCCAGGTAGTCGTAAGCGTGAAGAGCGTCCCACGACGCCGCGCCCGGATTCGTCTTCATCACCTGATTGCGCCCGGCCGCAGCGGAGGCGAGGTTGGATTCGATGGTGTCTTGCCACATCCCCAGACGAACGAAGATATGCGAAGGCATGTGCAGGGCGTGCGCCGAATCGGGAGCGATCTTCGCATAGGCCTTGGCGGCCGGGACGGCCAGATGCGCCAGGGCCGGATAGTCGAAACTGTGGATGACGTAGTGGGCGATCCCGGGGTGGTCCTCACGACGCGGAAGGTTCCCGTTGAGGATCTCGGCCGCCTGTTTCTGGTAGGTGTAGGTCTTGTCGGTCGGCTGTGCCATTCCGCGGGCGATGAGAGTCAAAGCGTGAAAAATCGCCGCCTCATCGTCATCGGGAAATCGCGACGAGACTCGCTCCATCGCGGACTGAAAGGCCCGGGCCCGGGTCTGGTGATCGACCCGCTCGGCATCCCGGTAGAAGGTCGCGACCGCGTCGATGTAGGCCAGTTCGCGTTCCGTCGCGGCGCCGAGCCTCTCGGCGGTCTTCGCAGCCTCCACACCCTTGGCAAGCTCGGCGGCATTGGGAGGGGCCCAGATCGGGTGGTAGTTGCTCATGGCAACGCCCCACCAGGCCATTCCGCATTGCGGGTCGGCCGTCGCCACCTCGCGGAAGGTCTTCTCGGCCTCGTCGTACCAGAACGAATGCAGCGTGGCCACGGCCCGGTTGAACTTCTGCTGCACGTCAGGGCTGCAGGAGATGGGGAAGTCGACCTTGCCCAGCCTTTCGCCGGCATCGGAATGCTCGTGTTGATGCGACTGAGCCAAAGCCGGGAAGACGGTGAAGAAAAGAACCCATAGAAATCTGTTGAACCTCATGACCAGATCCCTCCTCCGCAAAGCTCCTTGCGGGGTTGACAAGGCCTCACTGGATCAACGCTGGAAAAGGCCGGGGCGAACAACGCCCCGGCTCGACATCTCCGAAGCAGCCGGGTGCGACATTCAAGACGCGGAAACGCCCACCGCTTTCCGTTCGATCGGGATACGGGGGGCGTTGGCTGCGAGCCACTGCTCGAAGCTCTGCAATTCCGGGTTGAGGCGCCGCGACTCCTCGATGTTTCGGGCGCGGCGGAAATCCTCGTTGAAGTCGCGCTTGAACTGGAACATGTTTCCCAGGTCCTCGGCGCCCGGAAACCCCAAGTTGCGGTACTGCTCGGGAGTTACGGCGTTGTAGTGGACCTCTTCTCCGAGAGCCCGGCTGAGGGCGCGGGCCATCTCGGCGCCGCTCAGGTGCTCGCCGGCGATGCCGACCGTCTTGTTGAGGTACTCGGCGCGGCGTTTGAAGATGGCATAGGCGCTCTTGCCGATGTCCTCCCGGGCGATGCCGGGGAGCTTCTTGTCACCCATCGGAAAGGTGATGGCGAGAACTCCGTCGGGGCCGCGCTTCGGCTCCATCCCGAAGTAGATGAAATTCTCCCAGTAGAAAGAGGTGAGAAGGAAGGTCGTGGGGACTCCGCGGTCGCTGAACCCTCGATCGGATTCGCCTTTGGCGTCGGTATGCGGGACCTTGTATTTGCCGTGCAGAGTGGGCATCCGATTGTCGCTCAAAGGCACCCATCGGCGGGAGTCCTCCAAAGTCGACCAGATCACGTGCTGCAGACCTTCGTGCCTGGCCGCCTCGGCCAGATTCTCT
>JBFGHF010000651.1:0-2797 GCA_041578355.1 Acidobacteriota bacterium | reverse complement strand
GAATTTCCGGGGAGCGCCGGCGGGCCACCTCTCGGGAGCAAGGTTGCGGATGTACAAATACTCTTTCGTGCGAATCGAGCGAGAGGGATATCCCAGGTTGTTGAATCTCGAAGAGGAGTGCCGCTCGCGCGCCGCGAAAACTGCCTGGCGGGCGGGTCGATCTTCCCGAAACTCGGCCAGCAAGGCGGGCAACAGGCTGAGCCCCGACATGGGTTGTACTGGATCGATGCCCGCCGCCTCCAAGATTGTTGGGGCTAGGTCGACAAGGCTGACCAGGTCTTCGCTGACCCGTCCTGGCCGAATCTTGGCAGGCCAGCTCATGGCCAGGGGGACATGGACGCCGTACTCGTAAAGATTGGCTTTGGCCCGGGGAAATGCCATGCCGTTGTCGCTGGTGACGACGACCAGCGTGTTTTCCAATTCGTCGTGTCGATCGAGCCAGTCCAACATCTTGCCCAGCTGAGTGTCGAACCATTCGATCTCACTGAAGTAGTCGAGCAAGTCGCTGCGGATCTCCGGCGTGTCGGGCAGGAAGGGCGGGACCACCACGTCCTCGAGTTTTTTCCCTGACCGAATCCCCGACCGAAACCCGAACACGCGGTGAGGCTCGTGAGCTCCAAACCAGAAAGCGAAGGGACGATCGGACGGCCTGGCCGCGAGGAAATCCCGGAAGTCGGCAAAGTAGTCCTTGTCTCGGATGCCCTCGGGAGCGGAGCGCAACCGGTTCTCGTTGTATTCGGGACCTGCCGGGTTGCGCCGTCGCCCTCCCGCCTCCCAATTGCCCGGACCCCATCCTTTCCCGGTGAAGCCCACAAAATAACCTGCCGCCTCGAAAAGGTCGGGGTAGACGTCGAAGCGGGCAGAAAATGAACTGGCGTGAGTGCCCGCGTGCTCGAGTTGCCAGGGGTAGAGCCCCGTCAAGAGCGCCGCTCGCGAGGGGCTGCAGCCCGGCGAAGCCACGAAAGCCTGTCTGAAGAGCACGCCTGCTTCCGCCACACGGTCGAATGCGGGAGTGGCGATGCCCGTGGCACCGTAAGCTGAGGCGTGAGGAAACGATTGGTCGTCGGAGATGGCGAGGAGGATGTTGGGTCTTGGAGCAGGCGGTCTTGAACAGAAGGCTGCAAAGCCGATCAAGAACATCAGCGCGATGGGAAGGAAACGGGGTGGATTGGTCCTTGCCGGATTCACCATGGATCATGGTCAGCGATGCCATTGCCGAAATCAAGCAATCCTTGATTCCGAGTTTCAAGAGCATCGATCCGTGCCACCCGCAGACCCACCGACCCACAGACCCAGGGAACGGCATCCGTGGTCCCGGAAAAGCTGGATTGCCAGCGTTCAATACTTCACACCTCGGAGGGGAGGCAGGTGACTTGTCGATGGTCCACAGACTTGTCGTACTCGGGCGATCGGCGACACGGCGGCAACGGGTGAATCCGGCGTGGCGGCTTTCTTTCGCACCCCCGCCCCGGTAGGCTTCAACTCAGACAACACTTTGAAACGGCTTTTGAACCTGCGATTTGAGGAAGAAAAGCCCTCTGCCCTTCACAGGAGAGAAAACAAGGTGAATAACAGGCTACTCTTGATGCCAGTCTTGGGGTTGATTACCGGATGCCTGGCCTGCCTCGACCCCGGCGCTGAGACGGAAACCCCCGGTGATGCCAACAGACCCAACGTCCTCTTCCTGGTCTGCGACGACCTCAATTGCGATATCGGCAGTTACGGCCATCCCCGGGTCAAGACCCCCAACATCGATGCGCTGGCGGCGCGTGGCGTCCTCTTTCGCAACGCCCACAACCAGTATCCGCTCTGCGGACCCTCGCGCGCTTCTTTCATGACGGGCATGTATCCCGATCAAACGCTGATCTGGAGAAACACCCTATACCTGCGCGAACACGTCCCCGACGTGCTGACGATCCCCCAGGTCTTCCGTATGACCGGCTACCTCGCCACCCGGATCGGCAAGATCTATCACTACAACGTTCCCCGGCATATCGGTACGGGCGGCCATGACGATCCCTACTCCTGGAACTACACGATCAATCCGCGAGGCCGCGACAAGGCGGAAGAGGACCTGATCTTCTCCCTGGTCCCCAAGTCGTTCGGGGGAACGCTGAGCTGGCTCGCCGCCGACGGAACCGACGAGGAGCAAACCGACGGCATCGCTGCCACCGAGGCAGTCGAGCTCCTCGAACACTACGCAGCCGAGAAAACTCCCTTCTTCCTGGCCGTGGGCCTCTTCCGGCCTCACACTCCCTACGTGGCGCCCAGCAAGTATTTCGACATGTACCCGCTGGAGGATATTCGAGTGCCTACCGTCCCCGATGGCTACCTCGAAACCCTCCCCGAGCCGGCGGCACGCAGCATCACGCGCAAAAGGGAGCAATTCAATCTGGAGGAGGGACTGGCAAAACGGGCCATCCAGGCCTATTACGCGTCGATCAGCTTCGCCGACGCCCAGCTGGGAAGAATACTGGAGGCACTGAAGCGGACCGGCCTGGAGAAGAACACCGTCGTCGCCTTCACGTCCGACCACGGCTACCACATGGGGGAGCACGGTCATTATCAGAAGACGACACTTTTCGAGAACTCCACGCGCGTGCCCCTCATTCTTGCGGGACCGGGCGTCGGCGCCCCCGGGCAAGTCAGCGATTCGCTGGCCGAGATGGTCGACATCTATCCAACGCTGACGGAGCTGGCCGGGCTGCAAGCGCCCGAATCCGTATCTGGGCTGAGTCTGGCCCCGATCCTCAAAGACCCACAAGCCTCAGTTCGGGACAGCGCTCTCACTCAGTAT
>JBFGHF010000650.1:0-2810 GCA_041578355.1 Acidobacteriota bacterium | reverse complement strand
CACGTAGCGGGGGTCTCGGCTGTAGGGCTCGCCGGTCATGGGATCGGCCACGTCGCAGATCAAGACCAGAGTACTCACCTTGGTGAAAGGATCCTCGAAGGCGGTGGAGGGATCCGGAAAAAGCAGCATGTCGCTTTCCTGGATTTCCTGAAAGCCGCGAATGCTGGAGCCGTCGAAACCGAATCCGTCCTGGAAACTCTCCTCAGTCAGCTCCTCGGGGGTGGTCGTAAAATGCTGCCACAGTCCGGGCAGGTCGCAGAACCGTAAATCTACGGCTTGAATTTCACGATCACGGACCCACTCGACGACTTCCTTTGCGTTCATCTATGTTCCTCCTTCGAATCGGGTTTGTCCCAGGCACAGCAAGGCGGCCAAGCTTCAGATGGGCGCCACTCCAAGACGCTTCATTCTGCAATTCGACGCTGACATTTTCCCGGCCCGGGAGACGATCCCGAGTCGCGATTCCGACCCTAACGAGTTCTGCGCTCTGGATTTGCCGGCTCCGCGAAAAATCGAGACGCCCGGCGGCGTCTCAGGGTCGCAGGACTCAGCGCGCTGCGGGCTGGGGACGCAAGAGCGGGCTGCGGTCGATTCCGTCCAGGTCGGCGGGCGCCGCAATCCCCAGCAGGGAGGCCAAGGTCGGAGCCAGATCGACCGTGGCCACGCGCCTGGTGATGCGATTGGGCGCCACACCCGGCACCATCAGAATCAGCGGAACATGGGTGTCGTAATCGTAGGGCGAGCCGTGGCTCGTTCCCCGACCCGTCGACCCCAGCCAGAATTTCTTCAATTGGATGAAAAGATCCGGACTGCGTCCCGGATGAAAACCGTTCTGATAGCGCTCCATCAGGCTGCCTTCGGGAAAGGGCGGGGAAGCCGCCTCCAACTCGCTTCGAGTCCAGACCTTCTCGACCGCGCTGCAGCGCGCCAAGCGGTCGGCCAAGCCGCGCTCAACCGACTCCCGCAACAGGTTCTTGCGGGCGAGGGTCTCGTAGTTGAGATAGAGGCTCGAAAGCAGCCATTGCTCGTCACCCAAGTCCGCTTTCAACTCCGCCAGAACCGACTGAAAACAGAGGATGTCCTCCAGTTCGGGGCGTCCCCCCTCCAGATCCTTGCTGGAACGGTATTCGGGGAGATCGAGCACTCCGTGATCGGAGCTGAGGGCCACCAGAACCGAGTCCAGGCCGATTCTCTCGTCGATGAATTGGAAGAGCTCTCCCAACTGCCGATCCAAGCGGAGCAGAACGTCCAGGACCTCGGGGCTGTTGGGACCGTAGGAGTGTCCCACCGCGTCGAGCGTGGAGAAGGAAAGCCCCAACAGGTCGGGCTCGGAATCCGCGCCCAGATTCTCCCCGACGATGATGGCCTTTGCCAATTCGACGAGGTAGGCGTCCATCAGGGGACAGGCCGAAAAATCGCTGTAGAATCGGGAGTCGGGCGAGAGAGTGGGGCCGCCCAGCGCGCGCGGAAAGCGGCGTTGAAAAACGCCTTCGTCGACTTCCTCGAATCCCGCCTGCGCGGCTTTCTCGCGGCTCAAAGGCAGCGGTTGCCAAGGCTTTCCGAAGTAGTTGTCGGGGAAGCGTTGTTCCGCGAACTTCTGAAACCACGCAGGATAGCGATCCATGTAGTAGTCACTGGTCAGGAAGCGACCGTCGTCGCCGTACCAGAAGGCCCCTTCCGCCTGCCGACCGCCCAGCAGTATGGCGCCCCGATCTTTGCGGCTGGCGGCGAAGGCTTTCGAGCCGGGGTGAGAAGCCTTGATCCAGTCGCCCAGCGTGTCGACTTCCAACAGGGCCGGAGAACGGCCCGGCCAATCGGCCTCGAGCGCCTCGGAGTCGGGATCCTCGACGCAGTTGACCGAATGCCCCCGCTGCCGGTCGTACCAGGAGTTCCCGACGATTCCGGAGCGCGCCGGGTGGAAGCCCGAGGAGAGCGAAGCATGGCCGGGGCCGGTGCTCGTGTTGGCGTGGTTTTGATGAGCGTCGGTGAAGTAGACACCCTTGTCGAGCAGCCGCTTGAAGCCGCCTTGAAACTCGCCTTGCAGCCGTTGCAGGTAGTCGTATCGCAGCTGATCGACGACCAGCAGCAAAACCAGCCTGGCCTCGCTGTCGGATTCCGCCCGAGTCGGCGCCGTCGCCGACCAGCCGAGCGTGCCGCAAAACATCAAGCCCAGGATTCCCGACAAAACTTTTTTGACGATCATTTGCAACCTTCTTCCAGTCTTTTTTGAGCCATTGAGGCCCGTGCCTCCGGCCCTGGAACCCTATGATAGAATCCCCGCCGGTACAGGTTCGACCTCGCGGCTCGAACTTTCCCGGAGGCCATGCCCAAGTTCAAATATCACATCTTCGTCTGCGGCAACACCCGCCAGTCCGGACATCCGCGCGGATGCTGCGACCCGGAGGGGAACGAGGAGCTGCGCGCCCTCTTCAAGGCCGAGGTGAAAAAGCGCAGGCTGCGCGGCCAGGTGCGTGCCAATCGCTCCGGCTGTCTGGACCAGTGCGAGCACGGGCCTTGCGTGGTGGTCTATCCGGAGGCTGTCTGGTACGGCGGAGTCACCCGACAAGACGTCTTTCCCATTCTCGAAGAACACATCATCGGCGGGCGGCCAGTCGAAAGGCTTCGCATCGCCGACGAATGCATCAACAACTTCGACTGTCCCCATCGAGTATACGCACGAGGCAGGAAGGCCTGAGAGCCGGATGGGGGAATGCTCAGACTTCCTCTTCGAAGCCGCCGCGCCGTCCCCATGTGTAATGTCGTCTAAGAAATATTATGACAAGTTCCGCTTCCAGGCGAGCCTCCTCCCT
>JBFGHF010000649.1:0-2820 GCA_041578355.1 Acidobacteriota bacterium | reverse complement strand
CCGCGGCAGGCCGCGGTCAACTTCTCGAGCGCGTTTCGGATCTTTTCGAGATCTCGCATCTTCGAAACGACTTCCTCGAGTTTGGCCTCCGCCTTTTCTCTCACTTGGGCGCTGGTGGTGGAGGGATCGACGCGCAACTGGAGCAGGTCGCTGATCTCCTCCAAGGAAAAACCCAAGTTCTTGGCTCTCTTGATGAAGCGAAGACGGCCCAGGACCAAAGCCGGGTAGAGACGGTAGCCCGACTCGCTGCGCGGCGGATCGGGAATCAGCCCTTTGCGCTCGTAAAAGCGCAGGGCCTCCGTCCCGATACCTGTTTTCTTCGCCAGTTGTCCCCGAGTCAGAGACTCCATCATTACGACTCCTCTAGCAAGAAAGATGCACCCTGTACCAGGGTACAGTGTCAGAATTAGATTCCGGCAAATTCGTGGCCCCTGATTCTTGCGGGAGTGCCGGGCGCGTCGCCACCCTGCCGTTTCAGCAAATCGATCCCGGGGCCGACTTGTGAGCGGGCAATTCCGATCTTAGATAACGAGTGTCGCGTGACTTGGCCGGCAGATTGTCGCCGGCGTTCGACAGATCTTCGGAAAATGGAGGGAAGAGCCATGAGTTTGACCCAACAGATAAAGACGGGAGCATCTCAGTTCTTGCAGAGTTTGGGCGAGGGGTGGAGCAAGTTCGCCGAAAGAAGCGGAAAGGCTTTGACGCGCTTCACGCGCTCTCGCAGCGCCCAAGATCAAGGCACCGAAGTTCCGATCGCCGTCGAGAGCTGGGGTGTGTTGGCGGGAGATGTCGCCGAGACGGACACCCACCTCATAGTGCGTGTCGAGGCGCCCGGGATGGAGCAGAACGACTTCGATATCAGAGTCGAGGAGAACCTGCTGCGGATTCGGGGAGAGAAACGCTTTACTCATGAAGAGCGCAACGCCAGCTACCATGTTGTCGAAGCCGCCTACGGCTCCTTCGAGCGCGACCTCCTGCTGCCGCGAAGAGTGGATGCGGATCGCGCCGAAGCCAGCTACCGTCGTGGCGTTCTCACCGTGCGACTTCCCAAGTTGGAATCCGAGAGAAGGCGCCGAGTTCGCATCCACTAGACCGGTGTTGTAGTGGAAAGCCTTGGTCCTCGGATGATATTTAACTGACTTGGCGGCCCCGGAGGACGTTGGTGCCTCCGGGCAGGAGTTCGCAAGGGATTGGACGCCAGTGGCTTCACGGGCCCGGAGAAGAAAGCAGAACTTTGAATGCATCAGGAAAGCGATGGCAGTCTTCCTTTGGCGGCGGGACCATCCGAGGAAACGGAAATAGATCCCGTCTGCGGGATGAAGGTCTCCCCGAACTCAGCGGCCGGGAAGCATGAACACGGCGGACAGGTCTATTACTTCTGCAACCCCAACTGCAAAACCAGGTTCCAAGCTGATCCCGACCTTTACCTGAAGCCGCGGGCGGAGGCGAAAGAAGTTGCTCCCGGCACCGAGCACACTTGTCCCATGCACCCGGAAGTGAGGCAGCAAGGACCGGGGGATTGTCCGTCGTGCGGAATGGCATTGGAGCCGGTCGACCCGGTCGGCCCTCGGGAGAAGGTCGAATACGTCTGTCCCATGCATCCCGAAGTGGTGCGCGACGAGCCTGGAAGTTGCCCGATTTGCGGTATGGCCCTGGAGCCGCGCACGGTGTCTCTGGAAGAGCCAGAGAATCCCGAACTGGTGGACATGAGACGGCGTTTCCGGGTTGCGGCCGTACTCAGCTTTCCGGTCCTTCTGTCGGCCATGGGAGAGCATCTGCCGGGCCGGCCCATCGACCGGATCGCTGCTCCCGGTCTGCGGACCTGGGTGGAGTTGATTCTGGCGACTCCGGTGGTGCTTTGGGCGGGATGGCCATTCTTCGACCGCGCCTGGCGATCCGTCGTGAACCGCAGCCTCAACATGTTCACGCTGATCGGGCTGGGGGTGGGAGTAGCCTACGTTTACAGTTTGGTAGCCGCCCTCTTTCCCTGGATCTTTCCTGATGCCTTCCGGGACGAAACGGGCCGCGTGGGTGTCTATTTCGAAGCCGCCGCAGTCATCGTGACGTTGGTGCTGTTGGGGCAGGTCCTGGAACTGCGGGCGCGCAGCAGAACCGGCGCCGCCATCCGGGCCTTGCTGGGGTTGGCCCCCAAGACCGCCCGGTTGGTGCGTGAGGACGGCGGCGAAGAAGAGGTGCCGCTGGGCACGATTCAGCCCGGCAACAAGCTGCGCGTGCGGCCCGGCGAGAAGATCCCCGTCGACGGGGTGGTGGTGGGCGGCAGCAGTTCGGTTGACGAATCGATGATCAGCGGAGAGCCGATTCCCGTGGAGAAAGGAGAGGGCGACCCAGTGACGGGCGCCACCCTCAACGGCACCGGTTCTCTGCTGATAGAAGCCGAGCGGGTGGGATCGGAGACATTGTTGGCCCAGATCGTGCGCATGGTCTCCGAAGCCCAGCGCAGCCGGGCGCCGATCCAGAAACTGGCCGACGTCGTGGCCGGCTATTTCGTCCCGATCGTGGTGATGGTGGCGGTTTTGACGGCCTTGATCTGGGGGCTGTGGGGTCCCGAGCCCCGCTTCGCCCATGCCCTCATCAACGCCGTGGCGGTTCTGATCATTGCCTGCCCCTGTGCCCTGGGTTTGGCCACGCCCATGTCGATCATGGTGGCGACCGGCAAGGGCGCCACCCTGGGGGTTCTCTTCAAGAACGCCGAGGCCATCGAGTTTCTACGCAAAGTGGATACGCTGGTTGTGGACAAGACCGGCACGCTGACCGAGGGAAAGCCCAGGTTGACTACTGTCGAGCCGGAGCCCGATTTTG
>JBFGHF010000648.1:0-2825 GCA_041578355.1 Acidobacteriota bacterium | reverse complement strand
TGAAACGCCATGCAACGGACTGTATTCCCGATCCACTCCAAAAGGATGGATCAATATTAAGAACATTCTTCGACTTGGAGATCATGACCGTCTGTATAGGGTTCTTCCCCCGTTGAGGTGCTCTTATGTTCCCAACTCCTGTCTCATATCGCACATTGCCGTTCGATCGTTCGGACGTCGGCCTTGCAGGTGGGAAGAAAGTCTTACGCGCGACAGGGCAAGTGCGAATTTCGAAGTTCGAACTGGCACCAGCGGCCAGTTCCGACCGCTGGTGCCGGAGGGGGGAGTCGAACCCCCACGAGGGGTGAACCTCGCCAGATTTTGAGTCTGGTGCGTCTGCCAATTCCGCCACTCCGGCACACGGAGGAAGTTCGAAGTCCGAGGTGCGAAGTTCGAACTTGTGCGGGTTGGGTATTATCGGGTTTTTGGGATTCGGCTTCAAGAGCGGCGCCCCACCGCGCCGGCCCTGTGCCGTCAAGACGCGGGTAGGAGGCCCGCGTTAGGTTTGGTCCTCGGCTTCCTCGGCTACGCAGCGCAGCAGTTCCTTCACCTCCTCGGCGTGTTCGGCGGGGACCCAGAGCGTCGCCGGCCAGACGCTTTTGCCGATGTGTCCCGGGCCGAAGACTCCCACGTCCTCGCTCTTGACCAGGAAGGGAATGTCGTACTGGTCGAGGGCGTGCCCGATCGTCTCGGCCTCGAGACGCGAGTCGAAGGTGGCGATTTTCACGAGCTTGTCTGAGGGCATGGGGATAGTCTACCGTCCTCCGACTTCCGTCCTCCGTCTTCCGTCTTCCGTCTTCCGGCTACCGTCTTCCGTCCCACGGGCCCACCCTCCTTCGCTCCGAAGACTGAGCTACGGCGGGCAGGCAGACCCACGGACCCACAAACCTAATTATCCCCATCCAGCAAATCTCCCAGGCCTCCCAGGATGGAGCCCTCTCCGGTTCTCTTTCCGCCTCCCTTGGGCGCGGCGGCCAGCATGCGGCCGGCCATCCGCGAGAAGGGAAGCGACTGCAGCCAGACCTTGCCGGGTCCCTGGAGGCGGGCGAAGAAGACTCCCTCGCCGCCGAAGAGCATCGACTTGATGCCGCCGACTTTCTGGATGTCGAAGGTGATCGTGGGCTGAAAGGCCACCACGCAGCCGGTGTCGACGTGCAGCATCTGTCCCGGCTGCAGTTCTCTTTCCACTACGCAGCCCCCGGCGTGGACGAAGACCATGCCGTCGCCGTCGAGCTTCTGCATGATGAAGCCCTCGCCGCCGAAGAGTCCGGTGAGGATCTTCTTCTGAAAGAAGATTCCGATCGATACGCCGCGGGCGGCACAGAGAAAGCTGTCTTTCTGGCAGACCAGGCTTCCTCCCAGGGTGTCGAGGCTGACCGGGATGATGCTGCCGGGATAGGGCGCTCCGAAGGCCACCTTGGCCTTGCCGCCGCCCTGATGGGTGAAGACGGTGATGAAGAGGCTTTCGCCCGTCAGCAGGCGCTTTCCGGCGCCCATCAGCTTGTCCATGAAGCCGCCCCCGCCGCTGCTCGAACCGTCTCCGAAGGCGGTCTCCATCTTGACCGAGGAGTCCTTGTACATCATCGCCCCGGCTTCGGCCACGGCGCTCTCCCCGGGGTCCAGCTCGACTTCCACGAACTGCATTTCCTCGCCGAAGATCTTGAAGTCGATGTCGTGGGCTTGGCGGATTGAGGCGGGCGGTGGCGGGTTGACCGACGATCCCAGGTTGTTGAGCTCCCCCACCTGGGAAATCGGCAGCCACTCCGCGTAACCTTCCTTCCAGACGTGGCCGTTGGGATTGGCGCGGGCCATTCTCACCGCGTCGGCGTGCGCATGGGGTCCGGTCTGTTTGCCTTCATAACTGAAAAACCATTGGGACATATCGGATTGCCTCGGTTTGTAGGTTTGTAGGTTCGTCCTTCTATTGCTGATCGTCGCTGATTCCGAATTCTTTGTGAAGATCGCGGACCATTGCAGGGTCCAGACCCAGGCGGGATCGGAGATAGCGCAAATACTGCTTTTCGGCTTCGGTGTCGACTTCGATCGCGGCCAGCGAGACGGCGTAGACCTGATTGGCCAGTTCGGGGCTGTCGACCTGGGGCAGCAGGGTGTCGATGCTGACGGGAGCGGCCAGCTCGGATTCCAGCAGGGCCCGTTCCTCCGGGCTCATCCCGTCTTCTCCGAGCTGAACAAGGATGGCTTCCTTTTCCTGAGGGTCGATAGCCCCGTCGGCGTTGGCGGCTGCGATCATGGCCCGAATCAACAACCGGGCCTTCTTGTCGCCGGGTCCTTCCCGCTTCGGCTGGGCGGGACCGGCGGGCGGAGGTGGGGGCGGCTTGGCGCCGCTTGGCGGGGGCGGAGGCGGTCCGGCCGCCGGTTGGGGCGTCGGGGGCGGATTCTGTTTGCTGGTGTAGTGCTCGTAGGCGGCCATGGCAACGCCCAGGGCGCCCAGTCCCGCCACGGTGCCCAGGCCGCCTCCGGTGAGACTGCGAAGCAGCGACCCGCGCCTTTTGCGGCGTCCCCGTCGCTTCCCGCGCAAACCTCGGCTCAACGAGTTTCGAATCAAGCCTCCCAAGATCCTCTCTGCGTCGATCATGCATTCTTCCCTACTCGGGGCGCCAGCCGAATATTCACCTTCCGAGTGTAGAAATCGCGAAGGAATCAGGTCAAGTGGCGCGTCCGTAACCGAGAAGTTCCCCGCCACCTGCCGCCGGCACCGGAACGCCGCCTTCGTGACCCAGGAGCGCCCCGCAACCTGCGGCAGGGACCGGAACGCCGCCTTCCAGGCGGCAATCCAAAAAAAACTTCGCACATTCTCAATCTCG
>JBFGHF010000647.1:0-2826 GCA_041578355.1 Acidobacteriota bacterium | reverse complement strand
TCGATGAAGTAGTAGCAGACCAGATGTTGAATCAGAAAATGTCCATCCTGAATGTGTCCAGTGTGGGCGGAGTCGACTTGGACGAGTCTCTGGGCCGAGCCCGCCAGTTTTCCTCCGGGGCTGCCGACGATGCCCACACTGACCATGCCGATTGAGTTGGCGTAGTCGACGGCGCGAAGCACATTGGGAGAGTTGCCGCTGGTGCTGAAGGCGATCAGCACGTCTCGGCGCCGACCGAAGTTCTTGAGTTGCTCGACGAACACATCCGCGTAGGAGGAGTCGTTGGCGGTGGATGTGATCCAGGGGACGTTGTCCGTCAGCGGGATCACGCGAAATCGTTTTCGCCGACCCCAGGAAGCTTCTTTCCCCAGCTCCGAGGCCATGTGGGAAGCCATGGCGGCGCTTCCTCCGTTGCCGCAAAAGAAGGTCTGGCGCTCTTCTCGGCGAGCTTCGTCCAGAAGCTCGATCAAATCGGCCACTGCCTTTTCCGGAATCGCCGCTTGGATCTGCAGGGAACGCTCCTTGTAGCGCTTGACGAAGAGGCTGGCTTTCTGCGAGGTCTTGCTCATTTCGACGGCGGCGACACTATTGGAAGATGGCCCTCGAAGTCAACCATGGGCGACACGGTCCGCGCCAAAGCAGAGCCCCCCAATGGCGGCGAGCCTCAGATTTTCGGGCGGGTTCCACTGGCATCCCTGGTGTGTCCGCGTTAGAGTAAGGGACGCAGCACGACAGTCTTCAACTCCAAAAGGAGAATCCAATGAGTGTCCGATTGGCTTTGGCGTTCAGCCTCTTCGTTTTGTCCATCTCCGATCTCCGCGGGGGAGAGGTCCGGCTTCTCGACCATTCCACTTTCATGGAAATGGAGAGCATTCAGGGAGCCAGCATCTCTCCGGACGGCTCGCAGGTCGTCTTCACCAGGCGCTGGGTCGACAAGATCAACGATCGTTTTGCCAGCAATCTTTGGCTGGCGGACATCTCCGGGGACAGGGTCCGGGAACTGACGGCGGGGAACTGGAGAGACAGTTCGCCCGTCTGGTCGCCGGAGGGCAAACGGATCGCCTTCATTTCAGACCGGGACGGCACCAGCCAGATCCACGTCCTCTACCTGGACACCCGGGAAACGGCTCAGTTGACTCACCTCGACCGCTCTCCCTCGGGCCTGAACTGGTCTCCCGACGGGAAAATGCTGGCTTTCACCAACTTCGTCCCCGATACCCGGGCGATCCTCCCCGTCAAGTTGCCGCCCCGTCCTCGGGGCGCGAAATGGGCCGAGCCGGCCCTGGTCATCGACCGTCTCAATTGGCGTCGGGACGGTCGAGGCAATGTTCCCAAGGGGTACACTCATGTCTTCACGCTGGACGCACGGTTGGGAGGAACCCCGCGTCAAATCACCAGCGGCGATTTCAACCACAGCTCGCCGGAATGGTCCGCCGACGGCAAGAGGATCTACGTATCGGGCATCCGCAAGCCTGACGCCGCCTACCTCCGCAATGACAGCGAGATTTATGGAATCGATCTGAAGACTCTCGAGGTGGCGACTCTCACCGACCGCAAAGGGCCCGATCAGGGACCGGCCGTTTCTCCCGATGGCCGCTGGATCGCCTACACCGGCTACGACGACAAGCGCTACACCCGACACCTCTCCGACCTCTACCTGATGGACTCTCAGGGAGAGGGAAAGAAGGCTCTGGCTTCGGGACTCGCCAATTCTCCCCAAGGGGTGACGTGGGCCGCCGACAGTTCGGGCGTCTATTACCTGGTGGGCGCCGAAGGCAGCTACAACCTCCAGTTCACCGACCTGGAGGGCCGCAGCCGGGCCGTCACTCAGGGAGTCCAGACTTTGAGCGGCCTTTCCATGTCCAAGAGCGGCCAGGTGGCCACGGTTCGCTCGACTTTTCAAAGGCCCGGCTATCTTGTGACCTTCAACGCCGCGGCTCCCGATCTTGTCACCGAACTGGTGGACGTCAACAGCGATGTTTTGCAGGGATTGACGCTGGGAGACGCCCAGGAGTTGTGGTTCAAGTCGGCCGACGACTTGATGGTGCAAGGCTGGCTGATCAAACCCGCCGAATTCGACCCCGACAAGAAATACCCCATGGTTCTTTGGATACACGGCGGACCCTGGTCGATGTACTCGGTGGGATTCAACTGGGCGTTTCAGAATTTCGCGGCGCAAGGGTACGCCCTGCTCTACACCAATCCCCGCGGCAGCACGGGTTACGGTCAGGATTTCGTCAATGGAATCCAATACTCCTATCCCGGCAAGGACTACGATGATCTGATGGCCGGCGTCGACGCCGCGCTGGCGACCGGTTGGATCGACGCCGACAACCTCTTTGTCTGCGGCGGGAGCGGGGGCGGTGTCTTGACGGCCTGGACCGTGGGGCACACGGACCGCTTTGCCGCCGCCGTCTCGATGCGTCCCGTGATCAACTGGCACTCCTTCGTGGGGACCACCGACGGCGCGGGTTGGTACGACCAGTTCCACAACTACCCCTGGGAAGATCCCATGGAATACGCTGTCCGTTCGCCGCTCCACTATGTCGGCAACGTGACCACCCCGACCATGGTGATGACCGGCGAAGAGGATCTCCGGACTCCGATGGCGCAAAGCGAGGAGTACTACCGAGCGCTCAAGAAGCTCAAGAAGGAGACTCTGCTGGTCAGGGTCCCTGGCGAGTATCACGGGTGGCGTCGGCCCTCGCATCGGCTTCTGCAGCAGCTCTACCTGCAGGCTTGGTTCGGAAAGTACCGCACCGTTTCGACGGAGGCGCCGGCCGCGGTGACTTCGGAAAAGCCCGGCTTCTGAGACCCGAAAGAGTC
>JBFGHF010000646.1:0-2830 GCA_041578355.1 Acidobacteriota bacterium | reverse complement strand
CGCGACCCCCATGAGATCTATCGGTTGATGCCACTGGAGAATCGGGAATACGACGTCCGTGAGGTTTTCCAATGCATTCTCGACGCAGGCGAGATCGAGGAGTACAAAGCCGAATACGGTCAGACCCTCGTCTGTGGCTATGCCCAAGTGGGCGGTTTCTCGGTGGGAGTTGTCGCCAATCAGAAGATTCATGTGCGCGAGCCGGAAAAGCCCTTCGAGGTGGGAGGTGTGATCTACACCGAGAGCGCCGACAAGGCGGCCCGCTTCATCATGGACTGCAACCAGAACCGCCTTCCCTTGCTTTTCTTCCAAGACGTAAACGGGTTCATGGTGGGAAAACGCGCCGAGATCTCGGGCATCATCAAGTCGGGCGCCAAGATGGTCAACGCAGTGGCCAACAGCGTGGTCCCCAAGATCACGGTCATATTGGGCGGCAGCTACGGTGCAGGCAACTACGCCCTCTGCGGAAAGGCCTACGATCCGCGCTTCCTCTTCGCCTGGCCCACCTGCCGATACGCCGTGATGGGCGCCGACCAGGCGGCCAGAACTCTTGCCGACCTGCAGGTCCGCCGATTGCAGAAGCAGGGCAAGGAGATCGACGAGGAAGCACAGAAGGAGATCCTCGATCGCATCAGCGCCAAGTACACCTCAGAGCTCGACCCCCGCTACGCCGCCGCCCGCCTCTGGGTCGACAAGATCCTCCGGCCTCACAAAACCCGCGAGGCTTTGATCCTTGCGTTGGAAGTCGCCTCACTGAATCCGAAGATCCCCGAGTTCAAAACCGGCGTCTTGCAGGTCTGACAACTGGATCTTGGGACTTCGAACTCATACTCGACTGTCAAGGTCGATCTCCACCAGGCCGAAATCGAACGGCGCCACTGAACCAAGTTTTCGGCCGTCGGTCTGGAGACAAGACCCTTTTTTACCGGACGTTGAAAAAATGTCAGGAGGCTCTGCTACTGTTCTCCACGGTGTCCAGGGCCTCCTTTCAAACAGCCGTTCCTGGAGACTGCGGGGAAGGTAGGGTGTTCCTCTCAAATGCTATCCAGCCTCTTCAGCCTCTCTGAGACATAGCTTGGCCCCTACCCTCCCCTCCCCCGTGTCACAAGGCCCACCAACAGCACGACCTCGAATCCGAGAACGACTCGACTCAGAACCAGCAAAGTGCGGGATTCTTCGATCAGCGTTCCTCGTTCGAAATTCCCCAAATCCCAATCCCACCGAAACCGATCGCAGGATCATCTTCGCCCGATGTCCTGGTTCTTCCGCGCGCTGCCGATGCTGCTGACGAAAATGGAAATCAGCTGATCGGATTCAGCGAGGATCGGTTGCAGTCGAGCAGCACCCGCTAGTTCCAACTTGGCCAGGAATTTCAGCCAGGCTCTCGTTTCTCGAAGTTCCTTGAGACAGAGCTTGAGCTTGTGAATGAAGTCTCGGCGAGACTCGGCCCCTTGGGCTTCTCCGTAATTGGCCACCGGCGAAGTGGCGCAGCGCAGAAGTTGGCTCGTCAGCAGTTCCCCGACCATGGTCGATGGCATTTCTTCCACCACCCGGCAGACGGAGACCGAAAACTCAATGAGCCGGTCGTCGAGATCGAACCGTTTCATTTTCGTCGTTACCATTTCTCTTCTCCCTCCCGATTTCGACTGTGTCGGGGAGTTTCCTCCCGACTACATAAACGGGTGAGATCGAAAAAGTGCGAGATTTTTTTCGAGAGCGGCCGAACACGGACCCGCCAAAGCAAATCGGAAGACGGAAGACGGAAGACGAAGGACTCTCCCCTAGTACAGCTTCACGGTGAAGTCGTGCCGGTCCAGGAAAGCGTGGATGCGCTCGAGCGACCCTTGGGAAACGGGCCAGTCTTCATCAGGCGGCTCTTGATCCACCGCGCGGCGGATGATCGGGGAGTTGGTGTCGAGGTTCCTCGAGTCCAGGTCGACGATCACCCAGGAGTCGCCGGCTCGCGTTGGCGCGGTCGTGGAAATGGTCATCGTGTAGCCGAGCAGCTTAAGGATGGCGGCCTCCCGGTCCCGGGCCGCCGCGACGTCGCCCAGATACTGGACCATGTCGGCGGCCATCCAACCGTTGGCCCTGAGATGGAGGGTGTAGAAGTTGGTGCCGGATTTGATGCTGAGCAGGCCCGGGTTCGAATCCACGAATGCTATGGTAGCCGGAAACAAGTCGCAAGAACCGCTGAGGACGCGGAGCGGCAGAGTCGCGCGGAGCTGCCAAGGAGCCTTCACCTCTGACCGGAGTCGACTCGCCATCGATTTTCAGGCGACGCCGGATGAAGGCTGGTTTGCGCAGGACGGAAGACGGAAGACGGAAGACGGAGAAGACCCGTTGCCTTCCACCTCAACTTTCTTGTAGAGTTGCGCAACTTGTGCAGACTTGGTATTGGAGTAGGCGAAATAGGAGTGGGTATTCATGCTTCTGGCTATCACCATCTGGCTCATCACACTCGTCACGGTCATCGGCTTCGTGGGACGTTACTGGTGGTTTCCTCCCTCGGCGGCGACCCACGGCGCCCTGCTTGACAGTCAGTTCGTCATCACGCTCGTGGTGACAGGCGTCGTCTTTATCGCCGCCCAGGTCGCCCTGGGTTATCTGCTCGTCAAATACAAGGCGAAGAAGGGCGGCAAAGCGGATTACAGCCACGGCAACAACAAGCTCGAGGTCCTCTGGACCACCGCGACGGCCATCTTGTTCTTCCTGATGGTGCTTCCGGGCCAGGGGATCTGGGCGGACCTCTACATCCGTCAGGCGCCCGCGGACGCCCTGCAGATCGAAGTCACGGGTCAGCAGTTCGCATGGAACATCCGCTACCCGG
>JBFGHF010000645.1:0-2832 GCA_041578355.1 Acidobacteriota bacterium | reverse complement strand
GGTTCCTTTTTCTGATGGAGGAAGGGGCCTATTACCCCGATGCCGGATACGCCCACGCGGCCACCTTCACCTGTCCGGGGCACGCGGCCATCAGCAGCGGGTCTCTACCCGCCGAAAGTGGGGTGATCGCCAACGCCTGGTTCGATCGCCTGACCGGTCGGCCGGTTCACTGCGTCACCGATCAGCGTGGGTTGGACGGGATCACCCGCAGTCCGCACAGCTTGCGGGTGACAACCCTGGGCGACGAATTGCAATTGGCCACCAGCGGAAAGTCCAAGATCGTCTCCTTCTCTTACAAGGACTACGCGGCGATGATGTTGGGCGGACGTTCTGCCGACCTCGCCCTCTGGTTCGATTACGCAACCGGCGGATGGACCAGCAACGCCTACTATGTCGGCTCGGCGGGACTCCCCGAGTGGGTCGGATCGTTCAACGGCCTCAAGATCCCCGACCGGCTGCGGGGACAAAGTTGGGAGTTGCTCCTCGACGAATCCGCCTATTCGTCGATGAATCCCGATCCGTTGGGCTCCTCTCCGCTGCTCAGCCGCTACGGTCCCACCTTCCCTCATCTGTTGGCCGACGACACGGGCTTCTATCCTGCTTACGCACAGAGCGGTTTGGGCAACGAGTACCTGTTCGAATTGGCAAAGAGGGCGATCGAAGAGGAAGAGTTGGGACGGGACGAGGTGCCCGACCTGCTGGCCATGAGTCTTTCCTCGAACGATTACGTAGGACACTACTACGGCCCGAACAGCCGAGAGATGATGGACGTCACGGTTCGGACCGACCGTCTCATTTCCGATTTCCTGGGCTTCATCAGTCAACGGATAGGGAAAGAAAATGTCATTGTGGTAGTTACTTCCGATCACGGAGTTCAGGCGATTCCCAACGAAGTCATCTCCCGCCGGGGTGCGGCGGGAATCGTCAGTCGCCAAAACTTGATCGACGCGGTGGACCAAGCGCTGGATAGCCGCTTCGGTCCCCGTGACTGGGTGAGCGGGGTGACCGATCTCGACCTCTACTTCGCCCCCGAGGCGCTGGAAGCGGCGCACCTCGACTTGAACGAGGTGGAACGAACGGCCGCCCGAGGGGCCATGTCGGTCGAGGGGATTCGAGAGGCTTTCGGGCGAAGCCAGATTCTACAGGGTCGACTCGCCGACACCGAGTTGGCCCGGCGTATCTCAAACAACTATCATCCCCAGCGCTCCGGCGACTTGATCCTGGTGTATGAATCGAATTGGTTCATGGAAGAACGAGTTTCCACCACTCACGGCACCCACCACGCCTACAATTCCCAGGTGCCGATTCTGCTCTGGGGGGCGGGGATCAACAAAGGCCGCTTCACAAGATCGGTCGATCCCCGCGACATCGCCGCCACCCTCAGCCACCTGCTTGCAATTCCCCCACCCAGCGCCTGTACGGGCCGGATTCTCTCCGAGGCCGTTCGATAGAGCGTCCCTGCGATTCGGGGACGATCGGGCCAAACAGGACTTCCGGTTGGCGGCTCGACGGCACCCCCGGCGAAAAGGCTGTCAAGCCAACGCCAGGTTGGGGTCTGCCGACAGATCCCAAGGGTCGGACTCCCCTTCGCTCAAGCGCAAGTGCGCGGCGGCTGCGATCATGGCGGCGTTGTCGGTGGTCAGGCTGGGACGCGGGAAGTAAACGGGAAGTCCCTCTCCCTGAAAATGTTCGGATGCACGGCGACGCAACTCGCTGTTGCAGGAAACACCGCCAGAGATATGGATGGAACGGACCGAGACGGATTCCAGTGCTTTCTCGAGACGGTCGAACAACTGGTCGACGACGGCCCGCTGGTAGCTGGCGATGAGGTCCAAAACCGGTTTGGCGATCTCGGCAGGGGCCGCTTCGATGCCCTCCTCGAGCGGCTCGATGCCGCGCTCCTCGATGATCCGAAGGGCCGCTGTCCTGAGCCCGCTGAAGCTGAAGTCATTACTCCCGTCGCTGATTTTGGGCAGAGCGAAGGGGACGGCTCGAGGATCGCCGCCAGGGGCCAGGCGGTCGATAACCGGGCCGCCCGGATAACCGAGTCCCAGCCGTTTGGCGAGCTTGTCCAGAGCCTCGCCCGCGGCATCGTCGCGAGTGCGCGCGAGGAGTTCGAAATCGGTGATTGAACGGAGTTCGTAAAGCGAAGTGTGGCCTCCCGAAACCACCAGTGAAAGCGCCGGCAACTCGGCCTCGGGGTGATCCAGAAAGACAGAGCAGATGTGGCCCTGCAGATGATTGACTCCGACAAAGGGGATGCCCAAGGCGTAGGCCAGGCCCTTGGCGTAGGAGAGTCCGACCAACAAGGCGCCCACCAGTCCGGGTCCTCTGGTGACGGCAATCGCCTCCAGATCGTGGAGCTCTTTTCCCGCTTGGCTCAAGCACCGTTCGACCACGAAGCAAATGTTGTCCACATGCTCGCGGCTGGCCAACTCGGGCACCACTCCACCGAAGTCCTGGTGGGTTTTAACCTGTGACGCCACCACGCTGGCCAGAATGCGGTTGCCGTCTTCCAGCAGCGCGGCGGCGGTTTCGTCGCAGCTCGACTCGATGCCGAGGACGATCATGACACGGTGGCGGCCTTCTCGAAGAGGGCGGCGATCGACTCCGTGTAAGGGGCGCGAGCGATGCCGGCTTCGGTGATGATCGCAGCCACCATATGGTTGGGAGTCACGTCGAAGGCAGGGTTGGCCACTCCCACCTGGTCCGGCGCGAGCCGGTTTCCGCGAATCTCGGTGACTTCGCTGGGATCCCGCTGCTCGATCGGGATGTCGTCCCCCGTTGGGCAGTTGCGGTCGATCGTGGAAAGAGGCGCCGCCACATAGAAGG
>JBFGHF010000644.1:0-2833 GCA_041578355.1 Acidobacteriota bacterium | reverse complement strand
GCCGCCGTGGGGACTGCCGCGGCCCTCGCGGATTTCGCGAACGATGCAACGGGCGACGTGGTCCCGAGTGAGCAGTTCGGGGGGACGCCGGGCGTCCTTGTCCCCCTGGGTGTAGCGCCATCCCTCTTCCGGGGTGTCGGCCGTCGATGACTTGTAGGTGTCGGGAATGTCGTCGAACATGAAGCGTTTCCCCTCGGAGTTGCGCAATACCCCGCCCTCGCCGCGAACCCCCTCCGTGACCAGGATGCCCCGCACGCTGGGCGGCCACACCATTCCGGTGGGATGGAACTGGACGAATTCCATGTCCATCAATTCGGCGCCGGCGTCGTAAGCCAAGGCATGGCCGTCGCCGGTGTACTCCCAGCTGTTGCTGGTGATCTTGTAGGCCCTGCCGATGCCGCCCGTGGCCAGCACGACCGCCCCGGCTTTGAAAGCTTTGAAGCGCCCCCGCTCTCGGTCGTAGCCGAAAGCCCCGACCACCCGCTCTCCGTCTTTGAGCAGAGTGATCACGGTGCACTCCATGTAGACCTCCATGCCTCCATGAATGCCGTGGTCCTGGAGAGTCCGGATCATCTCCAACCCGGTGCGATCGCCCACGTGGGCCAGGCGGGGATACTGATGGCCCCCGAAATTGCGTTGCAGGATCTGACCGTCCCGGGTTCGGTCGAAGACGGCCCCCCAAGCTTCCAGCTCGCGGACGCGCCCGGGTGCCTCGCGGGCATGAAGCTCGACCATCTTCCAGTGGTTCATGTACTGTCCGCCGCGCATCGTGTCGGCGAAGTGGACCTTCCAGCCGTCCCGCTGATCCACGGTCGCCAGAGCGGCGGCGATCCCGCCTTCGGCCATCACCGTGTGGGCTTTTCCGAGAAGCGACTTGCAGATCACTCCCACCGAGGCTCCGCGGGCCGACGCAGCGATGGCGGCACGGAGTCCGGCGCCCCCCGCTCCCACCACCAAGACGTCATGTTCATGGGTCTGGAATTCGCCTTTCAAAGGATTCTCCAATCGGTCCAGATCCCCATGGAACACAACCTCACGTAGAGATCGGAGAATCCCACCCAGAACAAACTGGCCCAAGCCCAGCGCATGTGGTGTCGATTGAGGCAGCTCACGCAGTTGTATCCGCTCTGCCGCCAGCGCAGGCTGGAGAGGGAATCCCGCGCTCCGCCGATCAGATGGCGCAGGGAGTGACAGCTCAAGGTGTAGCCGCCGAGCAGGATCGTGTTGATGGCAAGAACCAGCGTGCCCACGCCGATCCCGAAGCCTGACTCGAACCAGAGGGCCTTCCAGACGTCGTAGGAGAGAAAGACGAGGAACAAAAGAGCCAGATAGAGGAAATAGCGGTGGATGTTCTGCAGAACGAGGGGAAAGGAAGCTTCACCGCGGTAGCCCTTGCGCGGCTCGCCCACCGTGCAGGACGGGGGGTCGGACCAGAAAGCTTTGTAGTAGGCGCCTCGGTAGTAGTAACAGGTCAAACGGAAGCCGCCGGGCGCCCAGAGAATCAGAAAGGCCGGCGACCAGGGCAGCCACAGCGGCCACCAGCCCGGTTTGGCGCCGAACCAGGCATGAGGGGTCTCGCCCAGCAGCTCGGGTGAATAGAACGGGGAGAGGTATGGTCCGTGGTGGTAGTGTTCGCCCTGGAAAGCCGCCCAGGTGGAATAGACGATGAATGCCGAGAGCCCCAAAAAGACCAAGATCGGTTCCAGCCACCAGCGGTCCTTGCGCATCGTGTCCCCGAAGCCGCGTCGGGGAAGCGGCGTGCCAGCCAAAGCCATAGATTTCGCACTCCTTTCGCTCAGTGGTCCAGACTATATAGCCCGTCCAGGGGGTTTTCAATGGATACGGCGCCGATCCTGATTCCGTCCCCCAACCAGACCTGGATTCCGGGAGGCTTTCCTGTGTTACATTCGATCAGTTGCAGGGAGCGGCAAGGTCAAAGAGTCTTTGGCGCGACTTGGCGCTCTGCGGTGAAAAAAACCGGATTGTCTTCAGAAAAGAGTAGCGAGATCAGATGTCACAATCTCCCATCCTGCTTCTAACGGCTGTGCTTGGTTTTGCCGCCTCCGCATCCGCTGCCTCCGATCAGATCGCCGCTCGCAAGGACGTCAAGGCCGCGCTTGAATCGGTGGAGGCCGGCGAGCCCGATACCATCGAAAGACAGGTGCGCCTCTGCGAAGTGCCGGCGCCGCCCTTCCGAGAAGAGCTGCGCGCCAAAGCTTTCCGCAAGGAGCTGCAGCGGATCGGAATGAAGAAGGTGCGCATCGACGGAGCAGGAAACGTGCTGGGGGAGATCGCGGGCCGATCGGCTGGCCCGGTGGTTGTCCTCTCCGCCCATCTCGACACCGTCTTTCCGGCGGGAACCGATGTCACGGTCGTTCGGGAGGGCAAGCTCCTGAAGGGTCCCGGCATCGTGGACGACTGCCGCGGCTTGGCCGTGATCGTCACCGTGGCCCAGACGATTCTGTCTCAGGGACTCCCTCTGGCGGGTACTCTCGTCATCGCGGCGACGGTGGGTGAAGAAGGGGAAGGCAACCTTCGAGGTGTGCGTCATCTTTTCGAAGCGGAGCTCGCCGATCGAGTGGACGCTTTCATCACCGTCGACGGCGCCGGTGACGACGTGACCAACGTGGGTGTGGGCAGCGAAAGATACCGGGTTACGTATCGGGGACCCGGAGGTCACAGCTTCTGGGCTTTCGGCCTGCCCAATCCCATCCACGCCCTGGGCCGCGCAATCGCAAAGATCGCCGACCTCCAGGTCTCTGCAGATCCCAAAGTCACCTTCAACGTCGGCAAGATCGAGGGCGGAACGTCGGTGAACTCGATTCCCTTCAGG
>JBFGHF010000643.1:0-2842 GCA_041578355.1 Acidobacteriota bacterium | reverse complement strand
GGTGGTTCCCCTGGAAAACGCTAGCATGCCGGGCCGCCGAGTGATCCAGTGGGACAAGGAGGACTGCGCCGACCTTGGGATCATCAAGGTCGACCTGCTGGGGTTGGGGATGATCTCTGCGTTGCAGGACTCGATCCGGCTGATTCGAGACTCCTGCGGCGACGAGGTCGATCTGGCTCACCTGCCGCACGACGACCCCGAGGTCTATCGAATGCTGCAGAAGGCCGACACGGTGGGGCTGTTCCAGGTGGAGAGCCGGGCCCAGATGTCGACCTTGCCACGGCTCAAGCCGCGCTGCTTTTACGACCTGGTGGTGGAAGTGGCCATCATCCGCCCCGGGCCCATCGTGGGCCAGATGGTCCATCCCTACTTGCGACGCCGGGACGGATTAGAGCCGGTCACCTACCCCCATCCCTCGCTCGAGCCGATCCTGAAGAGGACCCTGGGCGTCCCCATTTTTCAGGAGCAGCTATTGAAGATCGCCATGACGGTGGCGGGTTTTTCGGGGGGCGAGGCCGAAGAGCTGCGCCGGGCGCTGGGGTTCAAACGCTCCGAGCAGCGGATGGGGAAGATCGAGGTCAAACTGCGCAAAGGGATGAAAAAGAACGGTATCAGCGGAGAAACGGCCGACACCATCGTCCGTTACATCACCTCCTTCGCTCTATACGGATTCCCGGAATCGCACTCGGCCAGTTTCGCGCTGCTGGCTTATGCCAGCGCTTACATCAAAGTCCACTACCCGGTCGCCTTCTACGCCGCCTTGCTCAACAATCAGCCCATGGGGTTCTACAGTCCCGCCACCTTGGTCAAAGACGCCCAGCACCGAGGCGTCCGGGTCAAGCCGATCGATGCCCGGATTTCCGATTGGCTGTGCACGTTTGAGGCTGACGGATCGCTGCGGCTGGGACTGCGCTACGTTCAGGGACTTCGGCAAGCGGCTGGCGAGGAGTTGGTCCGCCAACGCGCGATCAAGCCGTTCGCTTCGTTGCAAGACCTGAAGAGCAGGGCGGGGCTGCGCAAGCCCGAGATGGTGCAGCTCGCCGAAATCGGGGCCCTCAACGGTTTCGGCTTGACCCGGCGCAAGGCCCTTTGGCAGGTGCAAGAAGTCTGTCGGCCCGCCGGGCCGTTGTTGGAGGAGGCATCGTCGGGCTCTTCCGCCTCTCCGCTGCGCGAGATGGACGCCGATGAGCGTTTAATCGCCGATTACCGGGGCGCCCGCCTGACCGTCGGGCCCCACCCCATGGCTTTGCGCCGCCGGGAAGTCCGCGAGAAAGGCGCCGTGTCCATCGCGGGCTTGGCGAAGGGCCCTCACGGCCAGCCGGTGCGAGTGGCGGGCTGCGTGATCGTCCGCCAACGCCCCATGAGCGCCAAGGGGTTCCTCTTTCTCAGCCTCGAGGACGAAACCGGGATCTGCAACATCGTGGTGCGTCCCAAGACCTTCGAGAAGGAACGGGTCCTGTTGGTCAGCCACCCCTTCCTGTTGATCGAAGGAACCCTGCAAAACCAGAACAACGCCATCTCCGTCCTGGCGCACAGATTCCACCCCATGGAGGGATTCAGGATCCCCTCCCACGATTTCCACTGATGGTCGTGGGGTCCCCCCTGCTCCCACTTCTCATCTCGAACGTCTCATCCAGCCGTTCGAGTTGTTTGCAACTTCGCCGCTCTACGACGAGCTTCCACAGCGGGGAAGCGACAGCGCCCTATGGAGTGCGGAGGCTTGCCGCACTTTCTCATCTGCAAAGACCTGACAACTCAAGAATGACGAAATTCTCCGGAAAAGCGGACGCAAGCTTCGGCAATCCAAAGAAGCGGTTTCCACAGCCCCAAAGCGGCGGGCTGGTGGCGATGTCACCCTCCGAGGTTGCGTAGCAGTCGCCAGCCAGCGGCCCGCGGCCGGGCCTACCTCGCCCGACTCATCTTGTTCTGATACATGTCGCGGTCGGCGGCGACCAGGAGTTGGTCGAGGCTCTTACCGTCTTCCGGGAAGGTGGCGGCGCCGAGACTGAGCCCGCAGTGCACGGTGCTGCCGTCGGGAGCGTCGAAGGGTTGTTCGGCGACGGCCTCCTGAAGTTGGAGGACGATCCGGTCGCGGGCTTCGGGTGTCACGCCTGGAAGCACAGCCACGAATTCATCCCCGCCGTAGCGGATGCAGATGTCCGATTTCCTCATCTGGCGACGGAGCAAACGAGCGACCTGTTTGAGCACCACGTCTCCGGCGGGATGTCCCAAGCTGTCGTTGACTTTCTTGAACGAATCGAGGTCCATCATCACGATCGAGAGCGGCTGCTCCGACAGGCCTGACCGCTGTATGTCTTGGGGAACGAAGGTGTTGAGGTAGCGAAGATTGGGCAAGCCTGTCAAAGCGTCGGTGAAGGCGCTCTCCCGCGTCTCTTCGAAGATCACCGCGTTGGCGATGGCGGCCGAGGCGTGATCGGCGACGCTTTGCGTGACCCGCAAATGGTGTTGTGTGAAGCCGTTGTCGTCTTCCGAGTAAAGAGTCACCACGCAAACCGTCTCCCGATCGGTCGAAAGGGGAACGGACATGCAGCTCTTGAACTGGGCGCCCAGATGGGGACAGTTCTCCCAGTCGGGCTCCGGAGAGACGTTGATGCAAGGTTTGCGGCTGGCCGCCACCCATCCGCTGACGCCTTTTGTTAAGGGGATCTTCAGCTGGTGCACCCAGCTCGAGCACTTGCCCCGGGCATGTGCGGGGACCAGCCATTTCCGGGTGTTGACCAGGTAGACGATGCAGAGGGCGAAGGGGACGAGGCGCGAAAGCCGCGAGACCATCAGTTCAACCAGTTCGCCGACATCCATCAGTTGTCCGGCAGCCAGGGAG
>JBFGHF010000642.1:0-2847 GCA_041578355.1 Acidobacteriota bacterium | reverse complement strand
TTGGAAGCTTGGTTTCGCAGTAGATCCACCCAACGGGCGGCGACTCTTTGCATCGTTTCGCCCGTGCCGGTGGTCCATCTCAGCGAGTTCATCGTCAATGTCGCCGACCTGCCCGCTCTGGCGCTGGCCGACGATCTGCGCGATGAATGGGAACACGCCACCAATTGGACGGAGCGGAGCCGCTTGCTGGACCTGGTCTTCGAGTATTCCGCCCGAAGCAAGAAACGGGTGATTTTCCTGAGCGGCGACGTTCACGTAGCCGCCGCTTTCCGTCTTTGGAGGCCCGGTCGACAGCGGGATGCCCGCGTCTATCAGTTGACGTCCAGCGCCATCAGCTACTGCAAAACCTACCCGGGAATCGGCTTGGTGGTGCGCAAGGACGGAAAACTCAGCCCCGAATCGGAGCCGACCCGTCTGACCCGTCTGCAGGAACCCTACACCGACAACAACTTCGCCATCGTCAAAGCGAAGCGGACCACCGGCTCTCAACTCGATATCGTGTGGGACGTTTACGGAAACGCCGAGGGACTCGACCAAGTCATCCGCCACCGCAGCGTCAAACTGACCTAAGCGTGGCGCAGCCTTCCAGGCTGCGGTCCGGAAAAAGGCTGCACCGGCCTTCCAGGCTGCGCTCCGGAAAAGGCCGTGTCCGGAGCGCAGGCAGGATGCCCGCGCCACGTTTCGGTCGCATCACTCCCGGCGCCGAAACTTGAGCAGCAGATACACCCCCACCAAGAGGTCGAAACCGACGCAAGCCCAGACGTACCAAGGAGGGACGTAGCCGGCGGAATCGAGCGGATGGAGCAACACGTCCCAGGCAATATGGGCCAGCCAACCGGCGGCGATCAACAGAGGTGTGCGTTGCCCCCACCAGGCGGCCGCGCCGAACAGAGCCAGCCCGGCGGCCTCCAACCAGACATCCCGGCCTTGGCCGCCGATCAGTGCGAACAGCAAAAGCACCAAGGCCGCAACGAAAAGCGCCGCCCCGTAGAATCTTCGAGAGTCGCCACCCCAGCGGCGGCCCACCAGGATGAGCGCCCCTCCGGCGATCAAACCCAGCAATACATCCAAGAACGCCATGCCCCCAGGGTACCCCACTACCGTGTCACAGCTTTAGAATTCAGCGAAAAAGCTGCTTGCGGAAGCAGCGTCTGTCTGCCGAAGCTCGTTTTTCCGGAGCGCAGCCTGGAAGGCCGCGCCACGCTTTCAGCGTCGCGCCCCGAAGGAAGCGGCCGAGGCGTGGGAGTCTTCGAAAAGCAGCGTCTGTCTGCAAAAGCTCTTTTCCGGAGCGCAGCCTGGAAGGCCGCGCCACGTAGGACCTCAGAACCGGAACAAGTAGGACAGCTTGACGAAGAGTTGTCGCCCGTCGTTGATGAGGCGCTCGCGGTTCCGAATCAAATCGACTCGATCCGGGAAAGGGACAAGTTCGAGGTTCTGGAAATTCGAATTGTAGCCCAGGAAGAGGGCCGTTCCCGGGTGGACGAGGTAGGTCAGCAGAATGTCGGCGTTGAGGTTCTTGCGGGTTTCGAGCCGGGTTCGACCGGGATTGGCGAGTAGCGCTTCATATTGAAGGATGAAGCGCAGCGAGAGCCTGCGGTCGAACTGCCAATTCCAATTGGAACGCAGGATGTGATTCGTGAAAATGCCGGCGCGACCGGTCCGCTCCCTCAAACGCGACAGGATGTAAGTATTCTGGATTCGCAGCGGGGTGATCGGCCTGACAAGCGCGCTCAGGGTGGCCCGGGTTTGCCGCGCGCTTTGCGGCTCGAAGCCGGCCAGCGGGACGAGATTTACAGAGTGCCCCTCGGAGTAGCTCGACGCCAGGCGCAGCTGCGTCCAGGGACTGCTCGAGAGCTGCATTCCCCATCTCGTCCGATTGAAATCCCGATCGCTGCGTAAGCCCGCGAAATCCCGCGGACGGAGCCTTTCGCCGGCACCCAGCCAAAAGAAAATTAAATCGGTTTGCCTCGTGAAAGTGAATCCCAGATTGGGGCTGGCAATCCAATCCAATCGCTTGCCGGAGCGGTCCCAGACGCCGTTGGCCCGGAAACCCGGACCCCAGGCGATGAGGAACTTGCCCTCGGGCCGAAACCGATAGCTCACCCCTTTCTCGATTTCGCGGATTGCGGTGCGATTGACGAAGCCCGTCTGGGTTTCAAAGCTTTCGCCCAAATCCCGGTACCTGAGCGAGAGATTAAATTGCCGACCGTTCCGTTGAAGCTCGGCATAGTAGGCTGGACCCGATCGCTCTTCACCGTCCGGGGACCGGGTCTCACTGGTGACGGCCTGCAGGGTCGTACTCCAGTTCTGGCCGAGGCGCAGACGAGCGTCGAGTCCGGCCACCCGGTTGAATCCGTCCTGGAAGCGTCTTTCGGTGAAGATGCCGCCTATCGTGGACTGTCCGAAAATGTCACGGCTCACCCGAACAATCGAGAAGGCCGCCCGTTCTCCCGCGAGGGGATCTTGAGGGGCGACGCGCCGGCCCGGGGATTGGTCGTCAATCCAAAACGCCCCGAGAGCATATTTCCCGACCTTGCCCGTCATTCGAACGCCCAACTGAGGATCGGCGATCCGGCGGGTGAAGACGAGATCGATCGGGGTGTCGAAGAAGGTGGCGTTCTCCTGAAAGAAGGGCCTTTTCTCCGGAAAAAAGACCTCGAAGCGCTGATTCGCCGTGACTTGAGGCTCGTCCGATTCGACCTGGCTGAAGTCGGGGTTGACGGTGGCGTCGAAAACCATTTTGTCGCGAATCACCCATTTCGCGTCCAGACCGCCGTCGAATTCTCCGTCCACCTGCCGGAAGCGCGGCCGGAGGGGGTCGCGACCGTCCAGGGCGCGGAAAGACCG
>JBFGHF010000641.1:0-2866 GCA_041578355.1 Acidobacteriota bacterium | reverse complement strand
TGGAAGGGGCAGCTCGCGGGAGCGCCACCCGTCCTTGAACTTCCCGCCGATCGCCCGCGCCCCACCCTGCAAAGTTTCTCGGGGGCGATCCTGATGTTCGAACTCGACCCCGAGTTGGCGCAGGCGCTGCTCGAATGGGGCCGCAAACAGCGTGCCACGCCCTTCATGCTTCTGCTGGCGGCCTTTGCTTCGCTGCTCTCCCGGCATGCCAATCAGGACGATGTGGTCGTCGGCTCTCCGATCGCCAATCGTCCCCGTTCCGAGTTGGAACAAGTGATCGGCTTTCTGACCAACACGCTGGTCTTGCGGGTCGATCTTTCCGGCGATCCCAGTTTCACCGATCTCGTCAATCGGGTCCGGACCGTGACTCTCGACGCCTACGATCACCAGGATCTTCCCTTCGAACGGCTGGTCGACGAAATCCAACCCGAACGGAATCTGAGCCATAATCCTCTCTTTCAGGTGCTTTTCTCGTTCGACGTCGAACCCGGCCCCGACCTGGCCCGGTTGGAGGAGCAGGACCTGCCGCAAGTCCACAGCGGCACGTCCAAATTCGACCTCGGTCTCTATATGTTCAACACCGCGAACGGATTGGGAGGGGCCATCGAGTACAACACGGACCTCTTCGACGGGGAGCGCATCGAGCGGCTGATGGATCATTTGAAAGCTCTCTTGGGCCGTGTGGCGTCCGCCCCGGACACGCCGCTCTCCGAGTTGGAAATTGTTTCTGAGGAGGAGCGCCAACAACTCCTCAGCTGGAGTCGGTCCCGGCCTTCGATTGCCGCGGAAGCCTGTACGCACGAGTTGTTTGAGCGTCAAGCTCAGTTCTTTCCCGATCGGGAGGCGGTGCGCTTCAATGGCCGGAGCATGACCTTCGCCGAGCTGGACCGGGCGGGGAACCGCTTGGCTCACCTTCTGCGCTCGCGAGGGATCGATTTGGACCTCCGGGTGGGGCTTTCCGTCGACCGCTCGCTCGACATGTTCGTGGCTCTGCTGGGGATTCTCAAATCGGGAGCCGCCTACGTGCCTCTCGATCCGAGCTATCCGCAAGAGCGGATCAGTTACATGCTCAAGGACGCCGAAATCTCGATCGTCCTCACTCACTCCTGGCTCAAGGACCTGCTACCCCAGGTGGAGGGTGTGGATTTCCTCTGCTTCGACGAATTGGAAGAAGAGTTGAGCGCTCAGCCGGATAACGCGCCCCAGACCGGCGTGACTTTGGACAACGTGGTTTACGCCATCTACACCTCGGGGTCCACAGGCCAACCCAAAGGGGTGGCCATGACCCACCGCGCCGTTGCCGACCTGGTGACCTGGCAGGCCCGCCAAGCCTATTTCGGTGAAGGCGGAAAGACCCTGCAGTTCACCTCTCTCAGCTTCGATGTCTCCTTCCAGGAAATCTTCTCCACCTGGCTGGTCAACGGGTCGATGGTGGGCGTTAGCGAAGAGGACCGACGCGACCCCGATCGCCTTGCCGAGATCATACGCAAGGAGAAGGTGGAGCGCATTTTCCAGCCCTTCGTCGCCACCCAGCAGCTCTGCGCCGTCCTGGCCGAGTCCGACGACCCTCCCGATGCGCTTCGTATGATCATCAGCGCGGGCGAGCAGTTGCAGTTGACTCCTCAGATCGTCAAGGCGTTTCAGAAGATGCCCAAGTGCCGGCTCTACAATCAATACGGCCCCTCCGAGACGCACATTGTCACCGAGGAGCCGGTGCCCGGTGTGAAAGAAGGAGCGCCGGCCCTGCCTCCCATCGGCAAAGCCCTGGCCACGGCCACTTCCTACGTGCTTGACGGACGGCTCAGGCCGCAGCCCGTCGGTGTGCCCGGCGAACTCTATATCGGAGGCGGAGCACTGGCGCGGGGCTATCTCAACCGCCCGGCAATGACCGCCGAGAAGTTTCTTCCCGACCCCTTCGTCGACGAGCCCGGCGCCCGCATGTACAAGACCGGGGACATCGCCCGAATCTCGCCTCGAGGATAGATCGAGTTCGAAGGCAGGGTCGACAATCAGGTGAAGATCCGTGGCTTCCGCGTGGAGCCGGGCGAGATCGAGACCGTGCTGCGCCGTCATCCCGCCGTGAAAGACAGCGTGGTCGTCGTGCTTCCCGACTTGGGAGGCGAAAAACGCCTCGTCACCTACTTCATCACCAAGAACGGCGGCGAACTCCCCATGCAGGAGGTACGCGAGTTTCTACGTCAGCGACTGCCCGAGTACATGTTGCCGACCTTCGTGCTTCAGATCGAGGAGCTTCCCTTGACCCCAAGCGGCAAGATCAATCGGCGGGCTCTGCCCGACCCCGACTTCGGAGCGCGCCAGGTCGAGCACGAATTCGTGGCTCCGCGGACCCCCACCGAGGAAGCCCTCGTCGAGATTTACAAGGAGGTGCTGACCATCGACGAGGTCGGAATCCACGACAGCTTTTTCGAGTTGGGTGGGCATTCGCTCCTGGCCACGCGCTTGGTGGCCCGCGTCCGCGAAGACTATGGAGTCAATCTCTCGGTGCGGCTTATCTTCGAGGCGCCCACCGTGGCTGAATTGTCACTTGAAGTTATCAAACTCGAAGCGGAACAGGCCGGCGGCGACTTCACCGCAGAACTTTTAAAGGACATCGAGCAGATGTCGAAACCGCAGACCGACGCTGTGGTTTAATCAATCCCAAGGAAAATGAGCATGGCAGCAGCGAATAATCGAGCATTTGTGCGCAAACAAGAACGACCTCACGCGAAACTACAGCTGTTCTGCTTCTCCTTCGCCGGCTCCAGCGCCCAGGTCTTCCATGGTTGGAGCGACTACGCGCCGGATTGGCTGGAAGTCAGCGGCTTCGAACTGCCGGGTCATGGCCCCCGAATGCACGAGAAGGCGC
>JBFGHF010000640.1:0-2868 GCA_041578355.1 Acidobacteriota bacterium | reverse complement strand
TGGTCGCTCGCGTTGTTCGCCCTTCGCCCTTGTCGTCCTTCCGAGCGGTGAAGTCGGAGCGCCCGAGCGCCGAAGTTTGAGATGAGAGAGGGGAAGTTCGACCGGGACGAAGGGCCGACATCAGGAGCGCCAATAATCGAACATAACCGATGAGACAAGTACGGGGGAAGTCCCGAGCCTGGCTTCGCACTTCGAATCTCGCCCAACCTGAAAAACCCTTCACGCAGCGATTCCGAGCCTACGATTTCTCTTGCAGTTTTTCAGGATCGGCCCGATAATCTCCGTCTTTGAAAGGAGGCTCGAAAGGGTCATTCCGTTGAAGTTTTGAGGGTGGCTTTTCGAGTTTCGACTCGCAAGCTCCGATCGCATTTCCCACTTGCAAGCAGATGAGTTCGTGTTCGTTCCCGGGGAGAACTGAACCCCCCGGAATGAGGTGTACAAGAATGAAAAGTCAACTGTTGCGCGCCGCGTGCGCGATGCTGTCAAGCTGTGTGCTGGGACTGGCCGTTTTCGGGTCCTCCGCCATGGACGCGATAGGACGCCTCGGGATCAGCGCCGATTCGGCAAGGGATTATGTCTGGAATAGCCTGAGTGGTGGACGGTTCGCCTATCCTTCAATTCCGGGATTGAAGCAAGTGCCCATCGGGGAGCGCGCAACGCTAGTCGCCCAGATCGGCTCTTACGCGCGAGCATACGCAGAATCCGAGGATTTCGCCCGCAGATACTCTCAATTCCGCGCGCAGCAGCGGCCCGTGCCTCCCTCGCCGCCCCAGACGGGGGAACAGATGCGTCAGGAACACATCGAGCGGATGACGGAGAGCATCCGTCAGACCGAAGAAGCCATCCAGGCCATGCCCGAAAACGAGAGAGCCTCAATGGCCGAAATGCTGGCGGACATGAAGCGACAAGTCGCGGAACTATCCGATCCGGACAATCCCATGTTCAAGGAATTCGAGGAGACTCAAAACCAGGGTTATCAAGTTGAAATGGAGACGCACCGCCAGGCCCTGATCGACTGGGAAGCCCGCTACCCGGAAAGTCCGAGTCATTTCATTCGATTGAGGTTGGAGGATTTGCTCAGTCAATCGAATGGAATCGACTACCGCGCGGAACTGAAACCGGGTCCTGAGCGAAAGATGATCTTCGTCAACCCGGCTTACGAGAGCAAGCCTTACAACTGGAAGCTCTGTTACCGAATGGGTGAGGAGACGGTTGAAGCCGCCCGGGTTTTCGCCCGATCCTGGCTCCAGGAACTGCAGCAGAGCGATTGACTTTCGAGGCCGACGGTTCCGTCGAGACCATGGAGCCGAGGCGTCAGCGACCGGGCCCGACCCACTCGGGCACGTTCACTCGCCATCGCTTCGAGCTCCGTGGCCTCGAGGTGTCGCCCGGGCCCGACTCCACTTGCCAGCGCCTCACCCGTCCCCGGTCGTTTGGCCAACTCTTTTCGGGACGTGCGCTTTACTCTGCGGGCCGACGACAGCAAACTGGGTTTCTCATGACGCAGAGATTCTGCCTCGGCATCATCCTCTTCTTCCTGGCTACAAACTGCGCGCTGGCTACTCAGCCCTCCTGTCTGGAAGCTCCCGCTCAAGAGAAGCTTCAATCCGCGTTCCAAAAAGTCCTCGATGGCCTGAGCGACAAAAACCCCGAAGTTCCCGGGGTTCTTCTCCACGTCGAGGCGCCCGACCTCTGCCTCTCTTGGAGCGGCGCAGCGGGCGTGAATGCACTCGGCGAGGAAGAGCGGTTGCGGCCGGATCAACCGTTCCGCATCGCCAGCAACACCAAGACCTACACTGCCGCAGCCATTCTCCGGCTGGTCGAGAAGGGCGAGATATTCCTGGACGACTCGATCGAAGATCACCTCCCGGCGAGCCTCCGCGAGATGCTCCAGGACGCCGGCTACGACCTTCCGCGCATCACCGTCCGACATCTTCTGACCCACACCAGCGGGCTCTACGACCACACCATGCACCCCGAATACGTGGCTACGGTTGTCGCCAACCCCAGGAAACGCTGGACCCGCGAAGAGCAGATCCGTTTCGGCGTCGACCACGGCAAGGCTCTCTCCGCACCCGGCGAACGCTTTCGATACAACGACAGCGGTTACGTTTTGCTGGGCGGGATCGTCGAGCAGAAAACCGGCAAGGGAATGGCCGCCGCTTTTCGCCAACTCCTCCGCTTCGACGACCTCGGCCTGTCATCGACTTGGCTGGAAACCCTTGAACCTCGGCCGCAGGGGGTCCCCGACCTCGCCCATCAGTACTATGGCGAAATCGACACCTACGGCTTCGACCCGTCCATGGACCTCTGGGGAGGCGGCGGCATTGCGGCCACCTCGCGCGATCTGGCCCTCTTCCTGCTCTACTTGATCGAGGGCCGCGTCTTCGAAAAGCAGGAGACTCTGCGGGTTCTGCTTTCGATGAAAGTCTCCCCGGATCAGGGCGGCTACCGGGCCGGAATCCATCAGATGTCACACGCGGGTATGACCGGCTGGGGGCACACGGGATTCTGGAACACTTTCGCTGTTTACTTCCCTCGAGAGCGAATCGCCATCGCCGGGTCGATCAACCAGAATCAGGGACCCAGGCGGGGGGATCTGATCGAGCCTGTGCTGAAGATCATCAAGGACCTTGAGTAGCGGTTGCGTAATCGGTGATCCTACCGTGGCATCCTGCCTGCGCTGAGGAGAACACAAAAGCTCGCGGGGGTAAGAGCGCAGCCTGGAAGGCCGCGGCACCTAGAAAACGTCGAACGATTTCGAGACCCCGATGATCAGTCCCGAGGCGGGATCGGTGTCTTCGATTCCCCAAAAGCCGGCGATGTCCCAATAGGCCCCGCCGGCCTCGAGACGAATGCCGGCGCGCA
>JBFGHF010000639.1:0-2879 GCA_041578355.1 Acidobacteriota bacterium | reverse complement strand
TACCTGGAGCGCAAGAAGTACAAGATGCACGTGCGCATCTTCATCAGCCGCTACCGGGGCTACACTCGATGCCCCGACTGCGACGGCGAGAGGCTCTGTCAAGAGGCGCGTGACGTCTTTCTGGGAGCTCGCAGAATCAGCCAGTTGACACAGCTTCCCATCGGCCAACTGGCGGAATTCTTCGAAGCTCTCGAGCTCCAGGCGGCAGACGCCGAGATCGCCGGCAAGTTGCTCGAAGAGGTTCGTCAGCGGCTCGGTTTTCTGCTCCGGGTGGGTCTCGATTATCTGACTCTCGACCGCCTCACCTCGACTCTAAGTGGCGGCGAAATGCAGAGGATTCACTTGGCGGCGTCGCTCGGCTCGTCGCTGGTTGGAACGCTCTACGTGTTGGACGAGCCGTCGATCGGCCTTCATCCGCGCGACGAGCAACGCTTGATCGCAATCCTCAAAAGCCTCCGCGACCTGGGGAACACCATCGTGGTGGTCGAGCATGAGAAGGAAATGATCGAATCCGCCGACCAGATCATCGATATGGGCCCCGGCGCCGGTGAGAACGGAGGAGAAGTGGTCCACGCCGGGGATTTGCGCTCCCTGCGCGCCAACCCGAAATCGCTGACCGGCAAGTACCTCAACCGCGAGTTGCGGATTCCGATTCCGGTCTTCCGGCGATCTCCCAACGGAAACTCGCTCCGCATCGAGGGGGCGCGCCAGCACAATCTCAAGAGCCTCGACATCGAGATTCCCCTGGGGATGCTGGTTTGCGTGACCGGGGTTTCCGGATCGGGGAAGTCCACCTTGATCCACAAGATCGTTTACGCGGGGATCAAGAAGTTGCGCGGCGAGTGGAAGGAAGAGGTGGGGGATTTCGATCAAATCCTGGGTTCCGAGATTCTGGGCGACGTCATCATGGTCGACCAGAATCCGATCGGAAAGACACCCCGCTCCAATCCCGTCACCTATCTGAAAGCCTTCGACGAGATCCGTCAGATCTTCGCCGGTCTGCGCGAATCGCAGAGCAACAATTTCACGGCCGGCAGCTATTCCTTCAATATTCCAGGAGGCCGTTGCGAGACCTGTCAGGGAGCCGGAACGGTCACGGTGGAAATGCAGTTTCTGGCCGACGTCGAACTGACCTGCGAGGATTGCGAAGGCACTCGCTATCAGAACCGCCTATTGGAAATCCGCTATCGCGGCAAGAATATCGCCGAAGTCATGGAGTTGACGGTTGACGAGGCGGTCCGGTTCTTCGAGCAGCGACGTTCGCTGCTGCGCAAGCTCCGGGTGCTCCAGGAGGTGGGTTTGGGCTACCTGCGCTTGGGGCAGTCGGCCACCACGCTGTCGGGCGGCGAGGCGCAACGGATCAAGCTGGCTTCCTACCTGCTCCGAACCAGCAGCAAGAGGCCCCTTTTCCTTTTCGACGAGCCCACCACGGGCCTCCATTTCGACGACATCGGGAAACTGCTCAAGGCCTTCGACCGGCTGACCGCGACCGGCGCATCCGTCGTGGTTATCGAACACAACCTGGACATCATCAAGGCCGCCGACTGGATCATCGACCTGGGACCGGAAGGAGGCGAAAAGGGAGGCCGCCTGGTGGCGCAGGGCTCGCCGGAAGAGGTTGCCAAGAGCTCCAACTCGCACACAGGGGCCTTCCTGCGACAAATCTTGGAGGATTCGAAGTGATTCGCGGCCCAGCTCCAACCCGAGCTAGGTTGGCCTGCTTTGAATTACCAATCTCTCAACTCACCAAGCCGTAGAACTACAACCCATGATCATCCTCTTCATCGGCGATATCGTCGGCCGGGCCGGGCGCACCCTGGTCCGCCGCAAACTGCCCGAACTTCAGAGCCGTGTTCAGGTCGACCTCACCATCGCCAACGTCGAGAACACCGCGGGCGGCTTCGGCCTGACCCCCCCTTTGGCGACGCGGATCCTGTCCTGGGGGGTCGACGTGATGACCTCGGGGAATCACATTTTCGACAAGCGGGAAATCTTCGACTACATGGACGGCCAGCCGCTCCTGCTGCGCCCCGGAAACTATCCGCCCGGGACCCCCGGGGCCTGGCGGACGACGGTGTCCACGCCCTCCGGAGTCGAGGTCACCGTGGCCAATCTTCAGGGCCGTGTCTTCATGCCACTCATCGACTGTCCTTTCCGGCTGGCGGAAAAGGAACTCGATCGGCCCGGAACGATTACGATCCTCGATTTCCACGCTGAAGCCACCTCCGAGAAGGTGGCCATGGGATGGTTTCTGGATGGCCGGGTCTCCGCCGTGCTGGGAACGCACACCCACATTCCCACAGCCGACGCACGCGTTCTCCCGGGTGGCACGGCCTACATCACCGACGTCGGGATGACGGGTCCCTACGACTCGGTCATCGGGATGAAGCGCAAAGGCTCGATCGCCCGCTTTCTGACCGGCTTGGGCGCCCGCTTTGAGCCCGCCGCCGCCAACCCCAAGCTGTGCGGAGTGGTGATCGACATCGACGAAAAGACCGGCAAAGCCCGCCGCATCGAGCGGGTGGAGGAATAGCTGGCCGCTTGCCGCTGACCGCGTGTCGCTGGCCGCTGGCCGCTTGCCAGCCCTCAGTGAGCGGTCAGCAGTCAGCGGTCAGCCCCCGGCCTACTTCGCGTAATCCACTACCCTCATCTCCCGGATCAAGGTGACTTTGATCTGGCCGGGATACTGGAGTTCTCCCTCGATTCGTTTGGCGATGTCTTTGGTCATCCAGAAGGCCTGTTCGTCGGTGACCTTGCTGCTCTCGACGATGATGCGGACTTCGCGCCCCGCCTGCAGGGCGAAGGCCTTGGCAACGCCGTCGAAGGACTGCGCCAGAGATTCCAGCTTCTCCAGGCGTTTGACGTAGTTCTCCAGGACC
>JBFGHF010000638.1:0-2889 GCA_041578355.1 Acidobacteriota bacterium | reverse complement strand
GAGATTCCGTGTCGAGCGTTTCCGGATTGGAATTCGGGAATCTCGAACCAGGGACATCGATTCGGGGAACAAGGAACACGGATGGGGCTAGGCTCGGGGTGACGAAAGCCGCTTGGATGCTAGAAAGGGTTCCCGGTTGGCACCCGAAGGCGGGAAAAAACTCAACTGGCGGACTCCAGTTTTCCGTTCCGTTTCCACCTTCGCCGTGTCCCCCGGGAACCATTCCATTCTGCGCCCGGGGTTCTTCGAAGTCAAGGAAAAAACTTCAATTTTTTCAATAAGTTATGAACACTTTGATGCACATGATTTGCACAGCTTTTTAACAGCCTTTTTCAGAGCGATCGATCCCTTCGACGACCCCGGCATGCGAGCCTCCGGCAGCTGATGGAGGCTGCTCAATTCGGTGGCTGATGCCGGAACTTGTCGATGAGCGCGCTGCTGAGGTGCCGTAGCCTGAAATCGGTGTTGGGATCTGTCGGAGTTTGCGCGTATGATAAAGCTTTGACAAAGCTGGTTTCAGGCTTCCCGCGACGTGCAGCTTGGTGGTGTTGAAAAGTTGTGCAATCCGGGATGTGGAAAAGTTGCGAAGATGTCCTGCTCTGAATGTCGAAGGGAGTGAAACAATGCGAAACACGGTCATTGGCACGTTATTGTGCTTGTTGTTGGGGGCGGTTCTTTTCGGTCAGCAGGTCGGCGACCAATACACCGCGGGATACACCTTCGGCCGGACCTATGTCAATGGTGACCAGGGCGATTTCGGGCCTCCCCTGACTCTTTCCCGAACCATCGAGCTCAGCACCGTGGACGACGCCCGCTCGCTGATTGTTTTCGAGAGCGGCGGGACGTATCACCTGCTGGTCGGGTACGAGAACCCGGCGACGGTCGACTACAGTCTCTTCAACGAGGAGACGGGAGCGCTGGAATGGGGACCGGTCACCTTTCCGCGTTTTGGCGGCAACCTCAACTACATTCCTTCGATGAGCGACGACATCGTTCTGCTGGGCGGTCCCGCCACGACCACGGTGTCGGCGGTGAGGGTCTCTTCCGGGACGACTCTGTGGGCCGACACTTCGGTGGGTGAGGCCGAGGGGCGCTATCCGATTCTGACCAATGGCATGGCTCTTTATCACGGCCGAAACGGACTCACGGCAGCCGACCCCCTGACCGGAATGCCCTTTTGGAAGTTCGCCACCACGACCGCCGTGGCTCCCATCGCGGCTTTCGGGCAACAGGTGTACCTGCTCGAAGAGAGCGGCAATCTGCGCGCGCTGGATACCGCCGATGGCTCCCAGAGGTGGAGCATCGGCAACCTGAACGGGGGGCAGAACCCCAGTATCATCGCCACCGAAGGCGCCGTTTTCATCAATAAGACGTCCGACAATACTTTCGGCTCATTCGCCGCCTCCAACGGGTTGCTGATCTGGGGACAGCCGGGCAACGATCTTTCGGAAACGCCTGGCATGGGCTTGGCGTACGACCAATTGCTCCTCTTCATCAACGACGACGGGACGGGTAACGGAGGCGTTTCAGCTCGCAATCCCGACACAGGTGCGACTCTCTGGACGGCCCTCGAGTCGGGTGCGGGAGTCGATTACGGAGGTGTCGCCAACAACGTGATCTACTATTACCATCAGGCGAGCGAGCGTATTCGAGCTCGAGACGCGTTCGGCGGCGGCCTGTTGTGGAGCCTGAGGCGCCCCGGGGTTCGCGGACTCTCCCTGGCCAACGGTCAGCTCTACGTTCTCTTGAGCGACCGTGTCGAGATCTACCGAGCCCCCAACCTGATCTACTTCGCCCACATGGCCGAGGGTGGCGGGCAACGTACGCTGACGGAACTCGCTAATTTGTCCGATGGTCTCGCGGAAGGTACCCTGAGCTATTTCGACACTCAGGGGAATCCCCTTCTGGTCGACGTGGAGGGCGTCGGAAACAACGTCAGCACTGTCACCTTCAGCATCCCTCCCAACGGATCGACCAGCATCAACACGCTGGGTAGGGGGGCGGCACGCTCAGGATGGAGCCGCGTGGTTTCGGATCAGCCCCTGCGGGGTAGTTCGATCTTCCAGTTTTCCAACGACACCACCTTTGCCGAGGCAGGAGTCGCAAGCTCTACGCTGACCGGCGAGGCGGTCATCCACGTGGACCGCATCAACCTGCCGGTCGGACCGGCTCCCGCGGGTCAGGCCACCATCAACATCAGCACGGGTGTGGGAGTCGCCAATCCGTCGGACGAAACGGCCGATTTGCTCTACCGCCTCTTGGATTCGACGGGCACTGAGATCGACACCGCGATCCGCACCCTTGGCCCGTCTGCCCAGGAAGCGATTTTCGTCGAACAGATCTTCGCCATTACACCCGATTTCACGGGGACGGTGGTGATCGAGTCGGAGGTTCCTTTCGTGGTGACTGCCTTGAGGACGGGCAACGGCCTGCAGCTCTCCAGCGTGCCCTAGCCCGGGCGTGCACTCTCGGGTTCTGCTCGCTCCTTCCCGCAGCCGTGGCGCAGAGGTCTTTGATCGACCGACGCCGCGGCTGCCTGGACCAGCGATGTCAAGCTCCGGCAGCGCGGCCCCGCGACGCCCCCGGTGCCTAAGTGAGCCCGATCCGACGCACCAGGCGATTTCCGCCGTGGAGGTTTTGATTGTTTGGGGCGCGGGCAAGTGGCCGCGACAGGCGAGGCTGGAAAAAAAGAAGAGGCAAGCAGCTACGGGACGCCGTGAGCGGCTATTCCGGTGGTTGCTGACCGTACCACTCGTAGTTGAGAGCGATGTAGCTCTCCCACTGTTCGGGTACCTCGTCCTCGGGAAAGATGGCCTCGACGGGACATTCGGGTACGCAGGCGCCGCAGTCGATACACTCCTCGGGATCGATGTAGAGCATCGTCTCCTT
>JBFGHF010000637.1:0-2912 GCA_041578355.1 Acidobacteriota bacterium | reverse complement strand
GGGTCTGAGCCAGACTCTGATCCGCTTTCTCCCCAGCCATCTCGGAAAAGGAGAAAGCGCCCAGATCAAGGGCATTCTCGGCTCGGCTTCGGTCTTGGCGCTGTTGTCCTCCGCACTGGGCACGGTGTTGCTCTTCTGGGCCGCACCCTGGATCGCGAACGGCCTCTTCTCGGAGCCCCGACTGACCATGGTGCTGCGGGCCATGGCGGTGGCAATCCCCTTCAGCACGGCGTCGCGTCTAGCCCTGGCCTCGACCCGCGCACTCAGAGTCATGCACTACGATGCCATGGGGAGGATCGCTCCCCAGCTGCTTCGTTTACTGGGATGGGCATTGGCGCTCCAGTTGCTCGCCAGTTCGCTGGATGCGGCCATTTGGAGCTATGTGGGCGCCATGGCTCTGAGTGCCGTGATTGCGGTCGTGTTCGTTTTTCGCGCCTTTCGCGGCAATCTCTCGGGACGCTCCCGATGGCAGTTCGCCAGACTCTTGCGCTATGCGCTGCCTCTGCTGGGAGCCGCTTTGATCTACGCCCTGGCACCCAAGCTGGACCGAATGATCCTGGCCACGCTGGCCGAGACCAGGGAGGTGGGAGTCTACAGCGTCGCCGCCAGTCTGGCGGCTCTTCTGCTGCTGATTCACACCGGAGTCGTGACGTCCTTCGTTCCCATGGTCGCCGACGCCTACCATCGGGTCTCCCGCGAATCCGCCCGCATCCTCTATCTGAAGGCGACCAGCTGGGATGCATCGCTCACCTTCCTTCTGGTTGCAGGCGTCGTATTGCTGGGACGGGAAGTCGTGCTGGTCTTCGGGACCGCTTACCAGGGAGCCCTGCTGCCCTTGATGATCCTGGCCTGCAGTGTCTACGTCCGTACCCTGCCGGGACCCACCGGGGCGTTTCTGGCGGTCACCAACCGGCAGCGGATCGAGCTGCTCAATTCGATCCTGGTGCTGGCAGTCGGGGCCGCCATGCAATGGATCGGCGGTCGAGCGCTGGGAATGCCCGGACTGGCTCTGGGGGTGCTGGCCACCTACCTCCTGCTCAACGTCGTACAGTGGCTGGAGATCTGGTGGATCTACGGCTTTCAGCCGTTTCGGGATGGACACGGAGGTTTCACTTTGGCCTCGGCCGGCGCTCTGTCCGGGGCGGTCTACCTGGGGATGGGCTGGAATCTCGGCGTGCGTCTCTTGGCCTTGGTTCTCTGCGGCGCCCTGCTGGCCGCATATTTCTGGTTCTACCGGCATGAAGATCTCAGGGACGTGGCGCGAGGCATCGGTTTACAAGGAGTGAAGGGATGACCAGGCTTTTCGACCGGGTCGGACGGGGAATCCGAGCCAGAATCAAAGCCTCTCTCCAAAAGGCCCTGGGCGGCCCTCCCCGAGATGCTTTTGCGGCCCAGGCCGATGTCCTGTCCGGACTGGGGATCGAGAAACCCACCATCTTCGATGTGGGCGCCAACGTGGGCCAGAGCGCCCGCCGATACCGGGCGGCCTTCCCTTCGGCCGCCATCTACTGCTTCGAGCCGTTTCCCGAGTCGTTCCGAGAGCTCGAGGCCGCGGTCGCCGACGACCCTGGGATCCACCCCATCCCCACTGCCGTGGGAGCCGAACCGGGCGAGAGCACCTTCTTCGTCAACGCCCGGCCCGCCACCAATTCGCTTCTGCCCCGGCCCGAAACCGGCCGCCGCTACTATCCCAAGGACGCCGCTACCGTGTCGCGCGTCACCGTAGCGGTCACCACCGTCGACCGGGTGGCCGCAGAAAACGGCATCGACCGCATCCAAGTCTTGAAACTCGATGTTCAGGGCGCTGAGCTGATGGCCTTGATCGGAGCCCAGCGACTCTTGAACTCGAACGCGATCGATCTGATCTTCTCTGAGATTCAGTTCATCGAGCATTACCAGTCGGCCCCCCTTTTCCACGACCTCTGGGGGCACCTTACAGGCCTCGGCTACAGCCTGTTCGACGTCTACGACCTGTGCCGGGCTCAAAACGGTCAGCTCCGCTTCGGCAATGCGCTGTTCGTGAGCCCGCGGGTGCGCGGCGAGGTCCTCGACCGCTTCGAGAGCGAGCCCTGAAGTGGCGCGGGCATCTTGCCCGCGGACAGGCTTCCAGCCTGTCACCTCGGACAGACGGCACGGACGCGCAACGCGAGAATCCAATTGCGCATTATCGTTGGGGCCAAGAAATCGGCGGTGCGGCTGATCAAGCAGGTCCGCAATCTGGGGCTCAGCCTCAAGCTCAGGTTGCACGGCAAAGGGGGAACTCCGCGGGGGAAGTTCGTCCTGGTGACCGGCAACGGCCACTGCGGCACCAAGTGGCTCTCCCGTGTGCTCCACGCTCCCGATCAGGAAATGGTCTGTTATCACGAACACAAAGCCACCCTGACGCCCCTCGACTGGTATGCCGCCTTCCAGCACGAATTCCGCCACGGCATCGAGGACGGCTACTTCGATCTCTACTATCGTTTCTTCCGGCACCAACTGAGCCGTTACGCCGCCGTGGGAGACTCCAACTCCTGGACCATGGCGCACATCCCCCTGTTGCATCGGAAGATCAAGGTCGGCCTGGTCATTCACCTGGTTCGCAACGGCATTCAGAACGTTCACTCCTCCTACCTGCACAACCTCGATCGCTGGCAGCGCGACGATTGGTTCTACGACAGCTATCTGCGATCCACTTGGGAGTTGATGGGACGCCCCGGAGACGACTGGAATCGATTGAACCGCTGGGAATGCTGGTGTTTTTTTTGGAGCCTGAATCTGAGCATGCCCGATTGGATGCGGCGCAACCTGGGCGAGGAGCGAGTCGTCGTGGTGCGGCTCGAGGATCTGACCACCCGAGTGGCCGATCTGCAAACCTTGCTCGAACGAGTCAACCCGGCGGCAGAATTCGAGGACTCGGAGCTGGCGTCCTT
>JBFGHF010000636.1:0-2919 GCA_041578355.1 Acidobacteriota bacterium | reverse complement strand
GCTTGGGGATTGGTCCGTGTCGTCCATCAACTCGGCGATCGCCGCGATTACTTCGAATCCACAAAAGACGCCTGGGAGATGTTTCGGATGATTCTCGAGCAACGAAAGCGCCGGGAGTTCGATCCGACCATCGAGATGCTTCGGGCTCAGATAGCCGACGCCAAAGACTCTCAATCCGAGGACGTCCAGACGCTGGAAAAGATGCGCGAACTGCTTTCGTTGCTGCAGACGATCTCCACCTGGTACGAGCAAATGGCCAAACTCCCGCCGGCGACTCAGAAGAAGGTGCTCCGGATGGGGGATCGCATCGGCCGGTTTACGGGAGGCAAGCCGTGAGCAGCATTCCGGTCTACCTTGGACTCCTCGCTGCGCTGGCTGGCCTGACGGCTCTCATCCGACCTTGGAGCTGTTGTGGGCTGCGCAGCCGGCGGGCTGCGTTGCTGGTTGCTGTGCCCGGCTTGGCGGTGGCCGGAGCCGCGCTCCTGTGGCCGGCCTCGCTTCAGCGTTCCGCTGGAGGGAGCGGGCAGCTCGACCGGTTCATGCCTCTCTACCACTTCCACGAGATTCACGAGACTCGAATGCATGCCCCGCCCCATCGGATCGTGGACGCACTCAAGGAGGTCACGCTTGATGATATCCGCATGGGCCCGACGCTCTTTTGGCTGCGCGGGCTTCCGGGACGACTGCTGGGAGAGGCCCCGGCCAGCCGGGGAACAGTTCGTCCCGTCCTCAGCGTGACCGACTCTCCGCACGCCCTGATCTTGGCCGACAGCCAAAAGGAGATTCTAATCGGCATCGTGGGGCGTTTTTGGGCCGCGGCCGGCGGACCTCGTCCGCGGATCGCGGATGCCAGGGCTTTTCAGGACTTCGACAAGTCGGGCTATGCCAAGGCGGCGATGAGCTTCTCCGTGGAGGACCAGGGCGAGGGTTGGTACCGGGTGACGACCGAGACGCGAGTGTTGGCTACTGATTCCGCGGCTGCCGGGCGCTTCGCCGCCTACTGGCGGGTCATCTACCCGGGCAGCTCTCTCATCCGCGTGACCTTTTTGCAGGCGGTCAAGCGGAAGGCCGAGGGGAACCGGAAAAAAGAGGTCTGAAGGATGTTTTCCCACCGTGCGGTGCAACGTCTGGCGGGGCTGCTTGTGGTCGCCGGTTTTCTGACCTTTCTTGGCCCGTCACCCTGCTGGCGCCGGGTCCGGGGATGACGACGGTCCTCTTTGACTTCGTCTACGGCTTTCTTTGCTTCCTCTCTGCTCCCGTCCTCTACCAGTCTTTTCCGGCAGGATGAGCCCACCCTGGCGCTCTTCGCCGCCTCAGGATTTGCCGCGCACGGGCTCTTTGCCGTCCTCACCTGTGCCCTGCTGGCCAACCCCCGGGGGGCGCAGGAAGGGAGACCGACAGAGGACATACATCCTTGATCTCTCAGCCCGAAATCCCCTATACTTCCGGTTTCCTGCCAACTGCTCCTCAGTAGCTCAATTGGCAGAGCATCCGGCTGTTAACCGGAGGGTTGTAGGTTCGAGTCCTACCTGAGGAGCCAGTTCGAAGTTCGAAGCGCGAAAGCGACCGTTCGACTTTCGAATTCGCGTCTCGCATCCAAAGCCCGCAATACGAAGTTCACCATCCACATGCGGTCCCACGACTCAAATCATTCGCCAACGCCATCTGAACTTCACACGCTTGTTGCTCGCACGCGGGTGCAGTCGGCTACAAATGCTTGTTAGGCGCGAGTAATGGATGCCCTTCACTGGATGTTGCTGCGACGACCAAAACCAAGTACCGACGGCGGAACCAGCGACGGCGAGGGCGGCCGCGTCCATTGCAAGACCGACGAAGACTCGGCCAGCAAAGAGAAGTTCAACGGCAACGCCGCCCGCAACAAGAGCTGCTACAGCCACCGAAGCCGTGAGCACTATTCGAAACCCCATCAGCCTCTCCTTCCCACTTATGCGCCTAATACCTGCCGTAAGCGGCGCGCCGAGGCGGGGCTCCGCAACTGACACTACATTCTAATCCGGAACCAACCTCGATCGCAGAACCAGGTGAGCGTCCGCTTCGGGACTTCGTTAGGCCGACTTCCTCACACTGGGCGCGACCAAAGGAAACGGCTGACCCGCCAAGGCACGCGCCGTCGTGCCGGGTTGACTTTGTAAAACCCGGATGCGCCCAGGCAAGACCACAAGATCACGCGATTTGAGAGTACATCACGGATGAATGCCAGGGCCTCGTCAATAGCCCGAGGCGCATCTGGTTCTTCAAACTGAGTGAAATGCACATGAGTGGGCCCGACAAATACTATGATCTCGTCAGGGTCGAACTGCACAGTAAGGGGACCGACCTCCCGATGTGCAGCCGCAACCACGAGTTCTTAAGCAGCGCCGCGAGTGACCGTCACGCCCGGGAACTCGCGTGAGAGAACCGCAGTCACCTCTTCAATCCACTCCGATGACATCGTCCTTTTTTCTACGGCTTGCCGCTCAGCCGGGAGCGGCGAACTCGATGCTGGCTCACCTCGACCTTCCTGCCGCTCGTCGGCTGCAGCGGCCTGTCAGGTGGCGGCGGGCTCGATTGCCTTGAACGACGTGCCGTCGCCGCGGCAATCAGAGCGACAACCCCGAACACCCCCGCCAGTATCAGCAGGATGGTGTTGATCGGTGCACCGCGTGCCAGCGAAAAGAGCCCGCCCAGCAGGAACACGAGTCCGGTCAGCCATTAGCTTCAGCGTCTTGCTTGGCGTCTTCATGGGTTAGTACTTCCGTGGTTCGTCCGACGAACGACTTGAGGTTAAGCTGCGTGGCTTCGACCGACCGAAGGGAGGGAGGAGCACGTCAGTCTAGAACCTCTTCTTGGGCGGCCGCCTCAACCCAACCACGGATCTTCAAGGCCTCTCTGCCCGCCTCTTCGCGGGAAGCCATGCGC
>JBFGHF010000635.1:0-2921 GCA_041578355.1 Acidobacteriota bacterium | reverse complement strand
TTCTCCAAGTTGGCTCTTTGAGCCTCCCGATCGTTTACCAGTTTCGTCTTCCCGATGCGCCGCTTGCTCAAAAGATCGGCGAACTCGATGTCTTTTTCTTGAATCTGACTGGTCAACTCGTCGATCCCAGCCTCGAGTTTCTGGATCTCCTGCTCGAGGTGCGCTTTTCGGGGCCGCAACGTGTTGTACTCGACGCGCGCCGACAAGAGTTCGCCGACCAGTGCTTGATAGCTGGGATTGAGGGCCTGGCTCTCCAAACGGAGCTTCTCGAGTTCCCGAGGGAGCTTGTCGTTGGGGGACTTGGTCGCCAACTGCCACAGCGCCTCATCCGAAATCGACTTGGAAAGTGTCAGGAACTGAGGTTGGTCCTTGAGCTGGATCTCGATCTGCTTGACCCGGTCGCCGGCGGTTTGAACTTCCAGCTCGGTATCGAGGAGTTCCTTCCTCAGGACGGCCAGCTTGTCTTTTTCGATTTCGAGCCGTTTTTTCTGCAAGTCGGGCTTCCAGCGGGCCTGGAAGTTAATGATCTGACGCTGGGTTTCCAGCTCGTACTCTGTCTTGAGTCGTTCCGTCTCATTGACGAAGTCGGCGAGAAGCTGTCGCGTCTCGGTATCGAGTTTTGCAATCTCCCGGTTTTTCCGAGCCTTGTTGCCGAGCAGCGTTTGTTCCCAGTTGCTGGTGGAGTTCAACAGCCTTTGGCCGAACTGATCTTTGCGCGTTCTGAGCTGATCCTCCAGGTCCTCCAACTCTTGAGCCACGCTGGGGTAGAGGGACTCGATGAATTGCAACGTCTCACCTTTGACCTGGCTGGTCAGATCGCTGCTTTCTTCGAGAAAGACCCGGGCCCAGGCATTGGCGATGACAGCCGCCTCCTCTCCTGTTCTGGCTTTCACAACAAGGTCCAGAATCGGCATGTACGGCCTGACACCGGGTTCCCTGCTTTCCTTGTTCTGATAGATCTGAACGTCGAGCCGCCGTTGCAACTGCTCGAGCGACGTGTTGGCGGCAAGGTCGCCCGAGGCAATGAGCGTCTCCTTGAGACGGCCCGCGATGAAGTCGGAGAGCAGAATCGTCCGGTAGGTTTCCACCGAGAAAGGCAGCGGCTTCAGCTCCGTGGTGAAACGGGGCGGTTGAAGAATCAACGTGGCGGTCGATTCGTAGATGGGGGGCTGTGAGATCACATAGAGCAAGGCCAGCAAGGCGCTCAGCCCCGTGACGATCAAAACCATCCAACGTCGACGCCAGACGGATCGAATCAGATCGCCCAGCTCGATGCCGGACTGAGGCGGCTCCAGAGTTGCGTCTACGGGAGCCAGGATGAAGCTCTGGGTCTCAACGAGATGCCTTGGCTCGTCGCTCATGAGGTCCCTAAGTGTAGCATAGGGAGCTGTACACATTGCACTTTCGCCCCACCGAGGCTGACCCGACTCCCGGGCTTCCGTTGGGTCTTCCGGTTGCCCTCTCCAGCCCCCTGCAAGGGTCTGGTCGCCTCGGGGGAGGGAGAATGCGGGGCCGGTTGGGGCCGGGTGAGGCCGGGTTCCGCCCGACCCTATAATGTCACCCCACTGAGTCAGGCTAGGTCGCAAAAGCCCGGTCACGGACCTGCAAACCACCGAGGACAGGTCCGTGCTGTAAGTGACGGGTGCGAAGCGCGTCTTCGCATCGAATCGTAGGTCCTTATCGAACCATGTGCGGAATCGCGGGCGAGGTCAGTTTCGGCAGTAGTTCGGTCTCCCTGGCAGCGCTGCAGGCCATGAGCCAAGCGCTGGCCCACCGCGGGCCGGACGACGAAGGGTATTTCCTGTTGGACAGCCGCAGCAGGGCGGGCCTCTTCTCGGGCAGCGGGTCGAGCCGCCGCATTCGAAGAGACGTCCCACCGGTGGAAGCGGCCCAGGGAAAGGCCTTCAAAGCCGGACTGGTTCAAAGACGCTTCGCCATCATCGATACCTCTTTCAGAGGACATCAGCCATGGTACGACCCCGAGGCGGGAATCGCCCTCAGTTACAACGGCGAGGTTTACAACTACATCGAGCTGCGAGAGGAACTCGAATCCGCAGGCTACGGTCCTTTCCGCAGCCAAAGCGACACCGAAGTCATCGTCAAGGCCTATCGACGATGGGGCACGGGCTGTTTCGAGCGATTCAACGGTTTTTGGGCCATGGCGCTGGTCGACCAGAACAAGTCTCGGCTGGTTCTGAGTCGGGACCGTTTTGGTATCAAGCCTCTCTATTGGTTTCGTCAACCGGGACTGATTCGATTCGCTTCCGAAGTGCGCCCCCTTCTGCAAGTCTGGCCGAGCAGCCTGGAGTCTCCTCGGGTCAACCCCGAGGCCTTGATGCTCTACTTGCTCTACGACCGGCGCAACACCTTACAGAGCTGTCTCTGGCAGGGGGTCGAGCTTTTCCCCAAAGCTCATTTCGCCGAGATCGATCTGGACAGCGGCGACCTTTCGCTGAATCGGTTCTGGCAATTGCCGGACGAGCGTCAAAACGGCGATGCCTTGCCGCTCGACCAAGCCCGAGAGTGCTTCGGCGAGCTTTTGGCCGACGCGGTGAGCATCCGGATGCGCGCCGACGTCCCCGTGGCCATCAACCTCAGCGGCGGACTCGACTCGAGCGCCATCGTGGCCTTGGCCCAATCCACCCGGGACGCATCCTCCCCGGTCGAGACCTATCACATCCGCTATCGGCACAGCCCCGACATGGATGAGAGCCACTATGCCCGGGCCGTGGCGCGTTCCACCGGGTGCCGCTATCGCGAGCTATGGATCGACGCCGAAGAAGTGTGGTCTCAGTTCGATGATCTGGTCCGCCTGCATGAGGAACCAGTCCACTCCGCCGCCTTCTTCACCCAGTGGCTCTCCTGGAAGGCGATCCGGAAGCGGGGCATCAAGGTGATCCTCCACGGCGCCGCCGGGGACG
>JBFGHF010000634.1:0-2941 GCA_041578355.1 Acidobacteriota bacterium | reverse complement strand
GGGAGAGCCCCCAAGCCTCGAGCCCGGAGCCATTGACATTTTCCGCGAAATCGCCCACCATGATTCTCAGTCACTCCCGGCGCGAAAGCGCGGGCGGTCCGGCGGGCTTTGGGCGGCCCTGGGACCGGCGGGATGGGTACCGCATCGATCGGTTGCGCCCGGAAAGGAGGTGATCCGGTGGATTTAGATAGTACGAGTTTGATGGAGGTGGCGTCCCCGTAGGGGAAACACTCCCAAAGTGGGTGACGCCTGCTTGGGTCTGATTCCCCCGATTGCGGGGGACCCAGCGTCACCGAATCAAGCTTAAGGCCCCGAGTTCCTTTCGAGGAACTCGGGGCTTTTTTTTGGTGGGGCGTGGGGCGTGGGGGAATGGGACCTGGGGCGTGGGGCTTGGGACTTGGGGCATTGGCCCTGTTCGATATCGGCTCTGCTGGTGATTGACGGCAGCAGCAGGACAACATCGCCTGCGTCCCGATCACTCACCCCAAGCCCCGACCCTCAGAGAATCCCCGGCAGGACGCGCGCCGTTTCGGCGGCGTATTGCCGGTATTCCTCCCCAAAGGTCTCCTCCAAAAACCGCTCTTCCATGCGGACCCGGCGGACCAGTACCAGAGCCCAAACCACCACGAAGAGCCAACCCAGAGCGCTGGCGAAGATGAGCGCCACTCCCGACTTGTAGGCGAGAAGGGCCGTGTAACGGGGATGCCTGACATGCCGAAAGGGGCCGCTGCGGATCAATCTGAGTTCGGGGGAGAGAAAGGCCTCGAGCAGATGGCGGTCGACCCACAGCCAGGTGAGCACCGCCAGCCCGAAGAGCGCGATCCCCAGGTTGCGAGCCAAATCCCATTCCAGGAAGGGGGCCAGGCGCCACTGCCCGTAATCGAGGAATACAGAGATCTCCAGAAGGGTGAGCGCGCCCCCGATGCGTTCCGTGAGCGGGTCGAAATGGAGCCCGGCGAACTCTCGCAGTTTCTCCGGCGGAAGCCGTCGGAAGAGACGCGACACGTTCCAGGTCATCAGAAGCGCGAGCACGAAGAAGCCGACAACCGGAACGTCCAGGCGTTGCCAGGGGTCGGTCGAGCCCCACTGGCGGATGCACCCCAAGGCGATCGCCAGATAGACGAAGGCCAGCAAAAGCATCTTTGCGAGCGATTTCATCCTTCACCGCCACCCCCTATGGTCGCTTCTCGGCCTCGATGGATCAACCGCGCTATCATTCTCCAACCTATGTTCAACCCGGTCGTCGATTATCTAGGGATGGAGATCGAAGCTGGCCGCCGAGTCGGCGTCTTCTCCTGCGAGGATCCTCTCAACACGCCTTTTCACCGCGATCTTTTGCAACTGGGAGATTATCTGCATTTGAAAACTTCCATCGCGGCCGCCGTCGATCTGGCGACGGTGGATTTGGGAATGCGCCACAAGCAGATCGCCTCTTGGATGGTGGTGGGACATACCGACGGTCTGCGGGTCTGCGGCGCCATCCAATTGATCATGAACGGGTATGCCGAAGAACCTGAGAACCTGCGCAAGACACTAGAACGGATCGAGCGGGACAGCCGCTTCGAGTCCTCACTCGAAGGCAATGTGGTGCAGTTCGTCCGCCGCCAATGTGAGAAGTTGCAGCGGCATATCTCCGGCTCGGGCAGAGAAGGCGCCGTCCCCGTCCAAGGGGGAATCATCCGCTACGTCGGGCCGGGTTATGTGTCAGAGCTGATCTAGGTCCGGAAAGCGGCTTGCGACGAGGTGCGATTCCGACTTCGGTGACGATAAGGATGGGGATAGCGGTGATGAGGGGCCCGGGGCGAGCAGGAGGGAAAAGACAGACCGAAGACGGAAGACGCAAGACGCAAGACGGCCGACCTACCCATCCAACTCCCGTGAGAGACCGTCGAGGATGAGAAGCTGGAAGATGCGGGCCAGGATGACCGCCCGCGCGGCGCCGCTGTTCTTTCTCGAGCGCGCGGGCCGCAGCGCTTGTTCGATGAGGATGCGACGCTTGACCGGCGCCAACTCCGGCTTGAGTTGCTGGGACCATCGCCAAAGCTCCCCGTAAAGGTACCAGGCGGCAGATTCGTAAACCCCCGCCATGTCTTCCTCCCAGGCTTTGACGTGCTGTCTGGTGGCCAGCACCAGCAGGCCCTCGCTGAGTATGGCGCCGAGTAGTCGTCGAGCCAGTTCGTGAGCCTCCTCCGACTCGAGGAGGTGTTCGCTCACGGCGGCCCCGATGCCTCCGATGTCGAGCATCGAGGCCAGGTGGCTGTATTCTCTGGCGCTCGAACTTCGACTCAGTTCGCTCAGGAAGGCGTGAAATTGCGAGAGGGTCTCGAAGAGCGGGCAGTCCGGGCTCAGGCCCGCGGCCAGCAACCTGCCGCGCAGTCTCCACACGGTTTCGGGGGTGGGAGAGCTGACGAGTGCATGGTCGGCGGCGCGAAGGGGGGGCACGCCAAAGGTTTACCACAACCCCGGGTCCTCGTCCATGTTGCCGGAGTTGCGGCAAAAAGCCGCTGAATCGTCCGGGGCTCCTAGGGCTGACTGTCGCGCCGCGGGCGGGGAACCTGACCCAGCCTCAGTTGCCTCAGTTCGGGCCGCTTGAGATCCTCGATCACGGCCTCCCATCCCTCGGTTTCGAGCAATCTCCTCAACCGGGTGCTTGTAAAAGCTTTTAATATGCTAATTCGTTCGTAAGGTTAAAGTCGATTTGGAAAGTCACCCAATCCAGCCGATTCAGGCCCACGGTTGCTTGGGTGAGGTCAGCTTCGAGAGGTGTTGTCGGCCTGGGCGTTTCGGCCGGGCGAGCCGGCCGCGTTGCCGTCATTGGTTGAGGGATTCAGCCAGCCCGCTGGATGAAAAGTGCGACACTCCCCTCGAGCATCCAGCGCCCTCACTCCAGCTTCACGGCCGTGCCGTAGACAAGCAGCTCGGCGGCCCCGGACATGATCAT
>JBFGHF010000633.1:0-2943 GCA_041578355.1 Acidobacteriota bacterium | reverse complement strand
TCCAAGTCCTTCGCGGAGTTCGACACCCTCCAGAGAACGCGGACCAAACGCCCAAGGGGACTTGTCTTGGTTCTTTACGAACCAAGCTCTGAAAGAGAAGCGGGGGCGGGATGGCAGCCCCACTTCACTTGGCAGCCGGGACGCGCAGGGTCCGGTTGTTTTCGGCGTCGAAGAAGCTCAGCGATCCCTCTCCCTTCAGGTAGAGGACCGCCGCACCCTTGGAATCCGGTCCGTGGAGTGCGAAGCCGCCCCCTCCATGGGCGAATTGAGCCGCTCCCACGCGTATCACACCCTTGTCGTCCCTGATGAAGAGGCCGGTCTCGTCGGCGTTGGTCACCAATCGGAGACGCTCCTGCCCGCTCTCGTCCGTCAGCGAGACCACCGGCGCGTTCTCTATCAATTGCAGGCTCGCCCGGACCCGCCCCTGGTCGTCGACAAGTTGCAGCTTTTTCGCCTTGAGCGTGTCAGGTTCGGACTGGGCGGCGCCGACCAGAAGGACGGCCGCCACGCCCAGCAGGATGATGATGCCAAGGCCCCGGTTCCGCCTCGAAATCGATTCCAACCGCCGTTCCAATGCTTCCAATCGTTCTTGCATCTTCCCTCCGTGGCACGAGCATCCTGCTCGTGATTTACGAAAGAGCCTAACATTCGGGACATCGCGTGTCAGGCAAGAAAGCCTTTCCCTCTGTTTGACGAGCATTGACCGATGCCGGGTGGCGCACCCCGCCCCAGGGATTCCCAATCCGCGCGTGACACCCCGGTGCCCGCCTGCTAATTTAGCCTCGCGGATAGCCGCGAAAAGACCCGATTCTACCGCCGTAAGGAGTGTTTCATGAGGCTCTCGATGCGTTTTGCAAGATTCTCGGTGTGGACATGCTTATTGGCGACGGCGCTGCAAGGATTCCATTTGCCGTCCCGGGCCCAGCCGCGGCAAGTCACTTCGCCCGAGCAGTTCTTCGGATTCGAACTGGGCGAGGACAAGAAGCTGGCTCGATGGGACAAGATCGTCGAATACTACGGGCTTCTCGAGCAGCAGAGCGACCGGATCAAGGTGATCGACCTGGGACCCTCCACCGAAGGAAATCCCTATCTTCTGGTGATCGTCACTTCTGCCGAGAATCTGGCCAATCTGGAGCAACTCCGCCAAATCAATCTTCAGATCCAGGATCCAGCACAGGAGGAGGACGAAGTGCGGCGTCTCATCTCCCAGGGCAAAGCGGTGGTGAGTCAGTCCTTCGGGCTGCACTCGACCGAGGTGGCCGGCGCTCAGGCAGCGCCCGCGTTCACCTACGACCTGCTGGTGAGGAACGACCCTGAGGTCTTGCGCATCCTCGAAAACACCATTCTGCTGCTCTTTCCCTGTTTCAATCCGGACGGCCAGATCATGGTCACAGACTGGTACCGCAAGACGCTGGGAACCGAGTACGAGGGAGTCGGGCTGCCCTGGCTCTACCACAAGTACGTGGGCCACGATAACAACCGGGACGCCGACTTTCTCAACATGGTGGAAGCGGTTTACACCGCCAAGGTCCTCTACCAGGACTGGAAGCCGCAAGCCTACGTCGACCACCATCAGATGGGAAGCTACGGCGCCAGGCTCTATGTCCCTCCCTACAGCGAACCGATTCGCCCCTATGCCGATCCCCTGATCTGGCGCGAACTGAGCTGGTTCGGCGCCCACATCGCCTACAAGCTGGAGGAGGCGGGCAAGGCGGGCGTCCTCAACGCCGGACAGTATCCGGGGTGGGGTCATTTCGGCTGGCACTGGATCACGCCCTTTCACAACATTGCCGGGATGCTCACCGAGTCGGCCAGCGCCAGCCTGGCCACACCGCTCTACATTCACTCCGACCAGCTGCGGGGCGGGGCTCGGGGGCTCCCCGAATACGAAGCCCAGTCGACCATGCCCAATCCCTGGCCGGGGGGCTGGTGGCGGCTCGGCGACATCGTCGAGCAGCAGAAAGTGTCGGCCTGGGCCCTCCAAGATCTGGCGGCTCGAAACAAGGAGACGGTGCTCTGGAACGGCTATCTGAAGGCCAAGCGCCAGACCGAGCGCGGAGCGCAGGGGTCCCCCAAAGGCTACGTCGTTGCGGCGGGGCAGCATGATCCTCCAACGGTCGTCAAAATGATCAACACACTGTTGCTTTCGGACATCCGGATCCAGCGGGCGGTTCGAAGCTTTGTGGCCGGGAGGAAGCACTACGGCGCGGGCGATTACGTGGTTTCCCTGGCCCAGCCCAAGATGGGGTTGATTCGGAATCTCCTGGGCCGCACTCTCTACCCGGACAACGAGTGGACCCGCGCCCGCGACGGTTCTCCCCTGCGGCCCTACGACACGGCCACGCACACCATGGCGGAGTTGATGGGCGTTCAAGCCGATCCCGTGGAAGATCTTCCCGCCGACGACGTCCTGGAGCTGGTCGAGGGCCCGATCCGCCCCGCCGCACGGGTCGCTTCCAGTCCGCAGCTCTGGTTGCTTGGAAGTCAGAACGCGTCCTTCAAGGCCGTCAATCTCTTGCTCGACCAAGGTGTCAAAGTGCAGCGGGTGGTCCGGGAAACGGGTCCGGTGGCGGTCGGCGATTTCATCGTCGGAGGAGGGGACCGGTCCCGGCTGGCGGCCATCGCGGCGGAGGCGGGCGTCGACTTCGGTTCCCGCTCGGGCATTCCGGACGACCGCGTCAGGGAGGTTCGCCGCAAGCGTGCCGGGATGTATCAGCGCTACCGCGGCGGCAACATGGACGAAGGATGGACGCGCTTTTTACTCGAGCAGTTCGCCTTTCCCTACACCTCTCTGAAAGACGGGGAAATCAAAGCGGGTGGACTCCACGCCAGCTACGACGTGATCATTCTGCCCCACGACTCGACGGACGCGATCATGGGCGACGACGACGAGAACGGCGGCAGGCGCAATTACCCTCCCGAGTACATGAGCGGCGTCGGAAC
>JBFGHF010000632.1:0-2944 GCA_041578355.1 Acidobacteriota bacterium | reverse complement strand
AGCTTCCCTCGACGTCCGCCGTAATGTCAACTCGCATGTAGCCGGCCACCGCCTGCGTTCCCGGCAGCGGCCGGCTGCGGATGGCCGACTCGGAGTCGATTCCCACCGCCTCCAGCGCCTGCAGAAAGAAGTCGGCGTGATCGTACTCCTCTTTATAGTGATGGGCGATCATTCGGGCCACTTCGTGATTGTCCGCCATGGCCACGGCGTAAGGCATGCGCTGGTTGGCGGCTTCGATGAAGTGGTAGGTTTCGATCAGCCAGCCGATGAACTGGGAGCGGGTCGCTTCGCCGGTCGCCAGCGAATCCCAGAGCGGATGGCCGAAGAGCCGGTCCTTCCAGCTGGAAAAGAGGCCGCGGGTGAGCTGGAAAAACTCGCGGGAGGGGATCGCCTCGCCTGCTCCATCCGGGCCCAGATTGGCGAGGCCGTGCTCGATCAGATGACCCAGCAGGTTTTCCACGCTCCCGTCGCTCAGTCCGGTCGCTTCGGCAATCTCGCGGGGAGAGGTGCGGCCGTCCATCATCCAGATGGCGCGGCGGGCAAGCGGCGCAGAAATCCCCTCGAATCGAAACTCGGTGTCGTCGAGACGGATGTGAAGAGAATCGTCGAGCGGGCGGATCCGAAGGTCCCAGCGCGCGACGGGGAACGATTGACCGGTTGACGGCGGCGTGGCCGTCGGGGAACTCGTGGCCATAGAAGACTCCACTGCGCGGGCGCAGGCCGGAGGGACTGCGATTACGAGAAAAAGCGCACGCGGATCGGTCCGCGCCGCGCACGAGTTGACAAGTACTGACCAGGGCCGGATGCGGCTACTTCACGATGACGCCCAACAGGGGCTTCGCCTTGGCTTTGCGATCTTTGGCCACTCGGACTGTGATCTCCGCATCGGAGCCGCTGGTCTCCACGACTTTGACGTGCCTTTTTCCGCCTCTGGGAACATGAACCACTACTTCGTTGCCGCTCAAGGCTTTGCTTTTCTTCTTCATTCGGACTCTCCTCGGAGGAAAACCTTCGGTTTGACCAGTGCCGCCATTGTGTACCAGTTTTTGGAATCAATCAAGCCCCGTCGGGAGCCCAGGTTCCCGCGGGGATCGCTACTCCGTGCGTCCAGTGCAGAACCGCACTAACTCCTGACGACCATGCCATACAAGCAGCACAATCGCGCGGCGGCTTGGTATCGTCCAGCAGGCAAAGAGGTAAAAACGAAGAGTTTGAAACGAAAGAAGATACGGGGCAGCTCGGGTAGCAGAGGCTTTTACCTGGTTTCCGTTGCTTCGACCTGTACGGTCAGATCCAAGCCGGCGTCTTCAACCAAGTCTTGCAGGGCCAAGCGGACGAACTGTGCCTCACTGTAGCCAAGAATCCGAGCGAATCCTACAGCGCGCTTCGGACTGACCATCTTGCGTCCCTTCTCGATATCGCACAGGTGTGACCGGGAGACTTCCAGTCGGCAGGCGAATTGCGTCTGGCTGAGATGCGGTCCCAGACTCTCCGGGGGGCCGGCTCATTTCGCTCGCTGTTGATTACGGGACATTACTGGGGACACTGCTCGGTTGTACCGCCAACCCCGGTTTTGCTAAGATCCATTTCCACTCTGAAGCGTGCCGAAGTGGCGGAACTGGCAGACGCGCTGCGTTCAGGGCGCAGTGAGCTTTACGCTCGTGGGGGTTCGAATCCCCCCTTCGGCACCAAGGGCCGGATCCTGGCTTTGGGCTCCTCGGCTTCCGAGTCCCTGTCCTCCTTTCTCCTCTCCACTTTTTCTTGGGTCTGAGCAGTGAGCGGAGTCATGGTCTGTTCCGGCCTGGTTCAGCACATCGGCGAAGTGTCAGCCGAGAATTTCCCGAACTTTTCGGGACAAGCGGTCGTCGTTTCAGGTGTGGCGGGGTGCCACGGAACCACAGTGATTGGCAAAACCCTCCGCGGCTCGGGGACGCGTCACCACTTGAAGAATCCTCTGTTTTCGTCTCCGGGATTGTGGAATAATGTGTTTCAGTCACGAATAAAGCAGTCCGCCCATCACGGGCTGCAGTACCTTGCCGACCCCGAGGGCGAAGACTATGAATTCCCCGGGGACGCGATCTCAGACGCGTTCGTGGAGGCGACGGAAGATCCGGACGGCACCGTCGCCTACGGCTACCCGGGGCGTCAGGGGAGGGAAGGTTCGGGCGCCTACATCCATGGCGGTATCGACTCGCAGAGCGGGCGCCTCGTCGGCTTCATGGTCCCGTGCGTGTGGACATAGCCGTCGACCCGTGACTCCGCCCGATTCAGGGCATCGCCGGGAGGGGGACGTCGATGGGAGGGACAGCCTGTATCCTTCTCTTCTTGCTCTTCTTTTCGTCTCAGGCCTTGGAGGGCGCGGGAAAGCGGGTCAAGCGAAACTTCCAATCGGCGATCAGATTCGACAGTTTCATCTCCATATTCCCGACCAGCTATGGCTGAGAAAAGACCCGAACCGAATTGGAGCCGGTTTTACGTTCGCTTGAACCAGGTCGGCCCCTCGATGTTGAAGGGGGTGCCGCGAGAGCTGCGCTGGTGGGTCGCCGAAACCGCGCTCAAGACGGACCGCTTCTTCCCGCTTCTCCAGGACTGTTTCTACACCTATTGGGGTGACCCGGACACCCCCCGACGACTCGCCGTGACGGAGACACTCGAGCGCTGGGCGGGCAACGTCCGTGCCGCCCTGGTTGAACTCGTGGAAGTAACGGAGCAGTCGGAGCGAAAACGTCGAAGCTTGATCGAGAGAATCCGAAGCATCGAAGTCAAGCCTCAAGCGCGCCTGGTGGAGGAGCTTTCAGCCTGCGCCAAGCAGCCGCCGGAAGAGATGACGTCGGGGTCGGTCGCGGTCGAGCGGCTGCCTTTCGAGCTTTTGCCCGCTGGTGAAGGCGAACTCGGTGAGATCATCCAGAGCCTTCGTCGAATGGCGAGGATGAAAAGCGGGCGT
>JBFGHF010000631.1:0-2952 GCA_041578355.1 Acidobacteriota bacterium | reverse complement strand
GTTCACGGCCCCGATCGCCGTTCTGGCCGAGGTAGCCGAGCAGCGAGTCCAAGGTGGCCGACCCGGATTCGGCGCGCAGGGCCGCGGAGTCCTCCTCGGCGACCAGCGGGTCGTCGGGAAACCGCTGCTCCAGGAGCTGCCCGGTCAAAGCCTGGACGGCGAAGTCGGCTACGGTCACGGGTGAGCGGTCGTCTTTGAAGAGGGCGTGGTCGTTGCGCTCTTGTTGGATTCTGCGGGCCAATCGGGCCGCTTGCGACACCGCCTCGACCGCGAAGCGAGCCTCTCGGGAGGTGAGCTTGGAGTTCATGCGCAGTCCATCAGGCAATGCACGCGTACCACCGCAAGACGTGTCAACTGGGAAGCGCTTGAGACCGCCGAAGTTGGAAGAAGCGGCGTTTCCCCACTTGGAGGATCTCCTCGTTCTCAATCTGGTGGTCGTGGCTCGCAACCACCTCTCCGTCCAGTTTGACACCCCGACCTTCCACCAGGCGGCGAGCTTGGCTTTTGGAAGGGGCGGCTCCGCTCTCGACCAGAAGATCGAGGATCTTGGTGCCGGGAGCGACCTCCAACTCGGGCAGGTGCTTGGGGAGCTTGCGCTTCTGGTGGATCCTTTCGAAATGAGCTTGGGCCCGATCGGCCGCATCGTCGCCGTGGTACATCGACGCGATCTCCCAGGCCAGGTTTTTCTTGGCCTCCATGGGGTGGAGTTCGCCGGAGGTCAGAGCGCTTCGGATGCGCCCGTACTCCTCCCGGGGCCAACGGGTGACGTACTTGATGAACTCGAGCATCGTCTCGTCGGAGACGCTCATGGTCTTTCCGAACTGTTCTTCGGGCGGCTCATCGATGCCGATGTAGTTTCCCTTGCTCTTGGACATCCGCTCTGTGCCGTCCACTCCCACCAGGATGGGGTAGGTGATCGGTATGCTGGGCTTCTGTCCCGCGATCTGTTGCAGCTTTCGGCCCGCCATGATGTTGAATAGCTGTTCGGTGGCCCCGATCTGGACGTCGCAACGCAGCTCCACCGCGTCGTAGCCCTGCATGACGGGGTAGAGGAATTCGTGCAGGCCCACGGGATCTCCCGCCTCCAGTCGATTCTTGTAGTTGTCCCGCGCCAGGAACTGCTGGACCGTGAAGTTGGACGTCAATTCGACCACGTCGGCGAAGGAGAGTGGCGCCAGCCAGTCGGCGTTGTAACGGACCTCGGTCTTCTGTTCGTCAAGGATCTTGAAACATTGAGCGGCGTAGCTGCCCGCGGCGGCTTCCGTTTCCTTGCGCGTCTTGCGGGGGCGCCCCGAAGTCTTGTCGCTGGTGTCGCCCACCATGGCGGTGAAGGTGCCGATCAGAAACGTCACGTGGTGACCGAAATCCTGAAACTGCTTCAACTTCCGCAGCGTGATGGTGTGACCGAGGTGGATGTCGGGCGCGCTCGGGTCATAGCCCGCGTAGACGCGCAGGGGGCGGTCCTCCTGGCGGGCTTCCACGAGACGCTGGCGGAGCTCCTCTTTCATCGCTTCGTAAAGCTGCGAGTCGCCGTACTCAGCCCCGAACATGATGGCTTCGACCTGCTCGTCGATACTTACGCGGAAAGGGTTTTCTGCCTTCTTCGACATCAGGGCAATAGAGTAGCACGTAAAGTGACCGCGATCCCGATCCCGAAAAGCGATCCCGATGCCGAGAGACGGCGACCTGGCAGCCCTCCTGGGAACCGCTCGGAATCGGAATCGGAATCGGTAAGAAACCGATCCCGAGTCGCTCGGTCGGCCCGCCAAATCCAAGGCGCCGAGAGAGGCGAAGGCACCGAATATGTTAAGACTGGAATGGCGACAACCATGATCCGCCTCAAGCCACTGCTCGGCCCAATCCTTCCTCTCTGCTGCTTCGGCTCCCTGGGCGCCGTCGAGCATGCCCGACATCCCAGCTTCGTCGAGGTCGCCCGAGAATCGGGGCTGATCTTCCAACACCGCAATTTCGCCACCGACCAGAAGTTCCTGCCCGAGACGATGGGGGCGGGCGCTGGATTCCTCGATTACGACAACGACGGATGGCTGGACGTCTACCTGCTCAACGGCGCGCCGTTGAGAGGTGATCAAAAACCGCCCGTCAACCGCCTCTTTCGGAACCGCGGGGACGGGACCTTCCAGGACGTGACCAAGCGAGCCGGCGTAGGAGATCCTGGGTACGGCATGGGCCTGGCGGCGGGCGACTTCGACAATGACGGCTGGACCGACCTCTACGTCACCAATTTCGGCCCCAACGTCCTCTACCGCAATCGAGGCGACGGCACTTTCGAACACGTCACCGAGAAAGCCGGGGTCGGCGACGAGCGCTGGAGCAGCAGCGCCGGATTCTTCGACTACGACCGCGACGGAGACCTCGACCTCTACGTCGTCAACTACCTGGAATTCACGCTCGAAACCAATATCGAGTGCAAGGACTACGAGATGAAGGAGCGCAGCTACTGCCACCCCCATCACTTCCGGGGTGCAGCCGACAGGCTCTACCAGAACCAGGGGGACGGCACCTTCCGGGATGTTTCGACCCAAGCGGGCGTGGACAACGGCGAGGGCAAGGGGCTGGGGGTGGTCCTGACGGACCTCGATCTGGACGGCTGGATAGACATCTACGTCGCCAACGATTCGGTGGGCAATTTTCTCTATCGCAATCTGGGGAACGGGCGCTTCGAAGACCTCAGCCTTGTTTCGGCCACCGGGTACAGCTCCGACGGCCGCTCCGAGGCGGGGATGGGGACCGACGCTGCCGACGTCGACGGCGACGGCCTTGTGGATCTCTTCGTCACCAACCTGGATTACGAAACCAATACCCTATACAGGAATCGCGGCCGCAGCTTTTTCGAGGACGAAACCGCCCGGCGCGGCTTGAGCGATCCCGGCTGGCTGCGAGTCGGTTTCGGCACCCGGTTTTTCGATTACGACAACGACGGCGATCCCGACC
>JBFGHF010000630.1:0-2956 GCA_041578355.1 Acidobacteriota bacterium | reverse complement strand
TTTCGAGCCCCAGCAGCAGCGACAGCGCCTCCCCGGACATCGGTCCGGGAAAAACGTCGCCGCCGACGACAATCAGGTTCACCGATTCGCCGAGGACCTCTTGGAGCACCGCTTCGAGCGCGGGGAGGTTGCCGTGAATGTCGTAAAGGGCCGCGATACGCATCGGTTCCACACCGCCGAGATTCAAGAAAGCGGACCGACCCGGAATGAAAACCACGGGCAATTCCCGCGGGTCTCCGCCCCAGGCTGGAAAACGGCCCCCTTAGCATGGAGTTCGTCCAGGCTCACTCGGGTGGCCTTCGGTTCCCCGCGGGAATCGACCACTACGAGGCGTGAGCGCCGCTCGGCTGATCTCAAGCCCAGAAAGCGTCCCAGCGGTGCTCGGGGAAGAAGTGGTCGAAGCCTTCGACGATCCTGCCATCCTCGATGAGGACGTGGAGCAGCAGGCGAACGTCAAGTCGCTTCCCTTCTCGTTCGCCTCGGAGCCGGTCAACGAAAACGCCTCCCCGGTCGTTGGCCAGCATGTCGATCGATTCCACGCGAAAGGTGCCGCCGGTCAGCTCCATGATGCGCCCGAAGAACCCGAAGACCTGGTCTTGCCCTTTGTAGTCGTTCGCCAGTGGGCTCTTTCCGGGAACGTGCCAAACCACATCCTCGGCCAATACTTCTGCGAGCGTCGGGAGATCCCCCGAGCGAAAGGCATCCAAGGCGCGTTTCATCACTGCAAGGTTCGAATGATCGGACATCAGGCCCCTCCTTGCCGAAAGACCAGCTCTCCGTTGATCCCGATGGTCGACAAGCCGATTTGCCGATTCTCGCTTGTTTTCAGAAGAATGCAAGAAGTTTTTCAGGTCGAATTGGGGGCTCCGATTCCGCCACCCAATCCGACCGCGGGCGCCGTATGGACCCGAGACGCTGCATTCACTGCCCCGACCGGACGCTGTGCCATCTGACGGGATCGAGGGTTAGATGCCCCAACAAGTTCGAACTCCGTTTCTGGTGCGAGGCCATCACCGTTGACACTCTCGAATCCATCGCGCAAGCTTGCCCACCCGGGCTTTTGGCACCCGGTTTGCTACCGATTCCACTGGAAAACAACCGCTTTGAAAGGAGGCTTTCCGCTCTTGAGGCTTCGATCTCGAGACTGAGCCTCAGGGTGACCAATCAGACCGGCGGTTCTCGGGATCTGCCTCCCGAAAGCGGAGGAGGGTGACGTGAACTCCCGGTCGGTACTGATTTCGTTGGTCTTCATCAGCTTCTTCATTGGCGGCGCAAACCCCTCTGCATTGGCCGACCTGGATCGCTGGACGGATTTCGAGCTGAAGGGCGCCAGGGTCGACGCCGTGGCTTTCCATCCCGGCGATTCGGACATCATCTACCTGGGCACGCGGGGACGCGGGCTGTACAAAAGCCGGGACGGCGGCGACACCTGGGCGCCGGTCGAAAGCTTCCACCAATTGGTTCACCATCCGGCAAATGACACAGAATTCAGGAGTTTGTGACCATGCCGGTCGCCCCGTTGGTTCCTCCCCAGATGGCCTTGCAGGACCTCTCGCCACAAGCGGCGAGCGAGTTCCTCTATTTCGCTCACTTCGGCGACGGCATCGGCCAGATCTTCAGCCAGATCTTCCTCTTCAATCTGGGGGCCGTGGAGACCACGGCGCATCTCATCCTGCGCGATGACAAAGGACAACTCCTCTCGGTGGATCTCAACGGGGAGCTCGTCAAGGGCGAAACTCAGGTGGTTATCCCGCCCTCCGGACTGCGTATTCTGCGCACCGACGGAGTGGGTCCGATCGCGGCCGGTGCTGTGACTGTCGAGGCCACCGAACCGCTTGCGGGCGTCATCCTCTTCGGAGGCTCGGTTGGTTTCGCGGGAGTCGGCCGAAGGCTTCCCTTGGATGATGGTTTCCTGGCGCCTCTGAGAGCCGATTCCGAGACCTCGACCGACACCGGGATCGCCGTCATGAACCTGGAGGGACGGCCGCTCGATCTGGAGCTGTTGTTGCTCAGCACCGACGGAGAGCTGGTGGCAACCGGACATCTGGACGAGCCCCTGCCGCCTTTCGGGCACCGGGGGTTTTATCCCGCTCAGGCGATCTGGGACGCGCCCGTCGATTTCAGCGAGTTCGAGGGACTCTGCGAGGTGACGGCGTCCGGACGGCTGGCTGACCGTCCTGTTGACCCGTGCAGGACAGTTCGCTACCCAGCCCGTGATCGGCTTGCCGCCGCCCGCAAACTCCACGGCAGAAAGGTGAAATCCTGATGAGTTTTCTAATAGCTATTCTGTTCGTCGCCTTCGCGGCGGAAACCTCGAGCAACCCCAGGTGGGAAAGGACGATTTCCCATTCTCCGGTCGCCGTCCGTGAAGGTCAGCACGTCGTCTTTCACACCACGATCGAAGCGGCTCTGGGGCCGGTGAGCAACCTGGAAATCAGCGGCGGAGTCGACGGTACTCCGTTGCTCAACAAGACCATCGCGCGCTTGAGCCAGAATCAGAAGTTGGCGGTCAGCTTCCGATGGAGAGCGCAAGCGGGGACGCACAAAGCCTACTTCCAAATCGATCCCCAACGGAAAATGCTCGACAGCGATCGAGGAGATAACCTCGTTCAACTCTCCTTGAACGTCAGCAGGCTAGCGGGAACCGCCCCGCGAAGCGGTGTCCGCGCGAAGCCGTCAACGGCAGGCATAGCGAAGATAGGACCGCAAGCGGGCCAGGCAATGCCCGACCTCACCGTATTGAGGATGGACGCTTACGACTCGCTCTCGGGGAAAAGAGAATTTCGACGCGGCGCCCCCATCACCGTGGAGGCGACCGTCAAGAATGTAGGCCAGGCAGCTTCGGGTCCATTCTGGGTTCAACTGGAGATCAAAACCCAGGAATTCCATACGGGCCGTGGAGCACCCACAGTCAATTTTGCATACGAGAAGCTGTCTGTCGCCAGCCTGGAACCGG
>JBFGHF010000629.1:0-2960 GCA_041578355.1 Acidobacteriota bacterium | reverse complement strand
TCGAGACGAACGCATCCTCGAGCGCCGTGACTACATTGATGTGGGCGTTGTCGCCCGGTCCGAGGAAGTCGAGAGCGCGGTCGCCCGCGGCGCCGGTCCGGCCGCCTCCATCCCCGGTGTACTCCGCGCCGACATGGAAAGTGCCAAAAGAGTGCGCGGTCCTCGAGTGGCCCGTCGCCTCTCAATAGCGGCACCAGGCTGACGCCGTCGAGAGGCTGTGTTGGAGGAGCCTGTTCGCCCGCCAGTTCCAGAATCGTCGGGTAGAGGTCGGTTCCGATGACCGGGGTTGTGTCGCGGCGACTCCCCGATTGGACGCCCGGCGCCCGAATCACCAGGGGGACGCGAATCCCGCCTTCGTAGAGCATTCCTTTCGATCCCCGGAGCGGTGCCATCGACGTGGCCGGTCCATAGCCGCCGTTGTCGGAGAAAAAGACCACCACCGTGTTCTCTCGCAGGCCCAGGGAATCGAGCCGGCCCAGCACGCGAGCGACGCTCTCATCCACGCTTTCGATCATGGCGGCGTAGATGGGGTTGTTGTGCGCCTCGTCGCCGGGTTTCTTTCGGTAGCGAGCGACGAGGGATTCCTTGGCCTGCAGCGGCGTGTGCACGGCGTAATGGCTCAGATAGAGGAAAAAGGGGACCTCCGAGTGGCTGTCGATGAAGCGAAGAGCTTCGTCGGTGAGCCTGTCGGTCAAGTACTCCCCCTCACTTCCGCCTTGCCGCAGGTCCGTCAGAGTGTAGTTGCCTCGTTGATAGGGAAAGAAATAGCCCGGCGGACTGCCCCGTCGGTTGCCCGCGATATTGACGTCGAAACCCTGGTCGGTGGGGAGATGACCAAGGCGGCCAAGGTGCCATTTACCGATATGCGCGGTGGCATAGCCTTTTGCCTTCAGTGCCTCGGCGAGGGTGACAATGCCCAACTCGAGATCGGTCTTGTTGGGGGCCGGGATCAATCTTCGAAGGCGCGATTCCCCGCGGGCCGGCGAGTCCACCGTATAGATTCCGTGGCGCGGCGGATACTGGCCCGTGAGCAGCGAGGCGCGGCTGGGCGCGCAGTTGGGAGCGTTGGCGTAAGCATTTGTGAAAACGACGCTTTCCGATGCCAATCGGTCGAGGTGAGGCGTCCGGTAGTAAGTGCTGCCCATGAATCCCGCATCTCGCCATCCCAGATCGTCGATGTAGAGGAAAACTATGTTGGGTGAGGCCGTTGCTTTGGCGGAGGCGATGAAGCTCCGGTACTCGTGGACGGTCCAACGCTCGATGCCTTGAAACACCAGCAGGCAGTAGACCAGGGAGATGGCGACCAGCGAGATTCGTGCCCCCAGTCCCGCGCTCGGTAGCCGTTGCCGAAGCACCAGCGCGAGCTGATAGAAGAGCCAGCACTCCAGGGCGAACGGGGCGAAGCCGAGAAACCCGAGAACGGGCATCTCGAAGACCTTGAAGAAGTCGAAATAGGGGATCGTGTAGATCCACTTGGAGCCCGCCCAGAAGTTCCAGAACTCCCACAAAAAACCGCAGAGAAGGCCCGCCAGGGGAAGGCGGACGATGAGATCGATATCTCCCCGCCGCAGCGCCGACCCGATGGAAGCGGCGCCGCCGACGGTTCGACCCAGCAGATAGTCCAGGCTGAGCACCGGTCCCACCCAAACCAACGGGAAAAAGAGCTTCGGCCAGCCCAGCGACAGCCCCAACAGCACAATTCCCAGAGCGGCCCAGCGAAAGCGCGATGCTTCCGAGAGGCGAAACCGCCGCCTCGGCTTCAGCCGCAGTCCAAGATTGCGGAGCAGAGTGGCTGTCTCGACGACGCCGGGCAAAACCGTCCCGAATGCCAGGAAGTATCCAGGCAAGCGGATCCACATTTCGGGCGGGACTCCGATATAGTGCCAGTTCTGCAGCCGGAAATTGAAGACCTCGAAGAGCAGCCAGACCGGTGTCGAGGCGAGAAATGCCCAGAGAAAATCTCGGGGCCGGTCGAAGAGCAGCGAGTTGGAGCTGGTGCGGTGATTCCAGGCCGAGATAAAGGCGATGTAACTCCACCACGCCAGCGAATAGAAGACGCTGTAAAAGGGCTCCTGCTGCCGGAGCATGAGCCCGAAGGCCAGCAGGTGAAAGAGGGGCGCAAGCCAGAGAGTCAGACGCGACCAAATCTCGAGCCGGTTTGCCACGTCCTCACCGTTTCCCGTGAGCCGCGGGTTGGCCCTCTTGACCGTTGCCCAGAGCCTGCAAGGAAACCCGCACGATCTTTTCGTCGTTGCGGGCCACCACATGGCGGTTGGCGTAGGCGGGGTGCGACCAGTTGACCAGGCGGTCGTTGCGGCGGGGCCGGCCGGGGCGGCTGCCCCAGGCGGAGTTGGTGGTCGGTTCGAGCAGTTTTGCACGATCGATTTCCCGATATCCCCGGGGCGTGAAGCGGGCGATGACCAGGTCACCCTTGTCGGTGTTGATGAAGTAGCGGTCGCCGTTTCGAACGATGAAAGCGGCCGCCCAGCGGGACAATTCGATCAGATCCAGCGTCTCCCAGATTCGATCTCCGTCCTCGGCGTCCAGACAGCGCAGCTGACCGTAGCTGCACACGCCGTAGATATGGCTCTGGCTGAAAACGGGAGTCGTGATCAGGGCGTGAAGGGCATCGGTGGCGTCTGCTCTCTCCGAACGGCCGCCTCTCTTCCACAGCTGCCGAGCCGCCGGACGCCGGGAATCGAGTTCCACCATCATCGAGCCGCGATAGAACTGCGACACGAAGAGCCGCGAACCGTTCCAAACCGGGGTCGCCACCGTCAGACCGGAGGGGGATTCGAAGGGGATCTCCCAGTAGACGGTTCCCTCGGCCGGGTTCAGCGAGACCAAGGCCCGGGGCGTCCAGACGATCAGCTGACGGGCTCCGCCGTGCTCCAGAACAATCGGCTGGGCGTAACCCATTTCGGGCTCGGGCGAGAGCGCGCGCCAGCGCTCTTCACCCG
>JBFGHF010000628.1:0-2974 GCA_041578355.1 Acidobacteriota bacterium | reverse complement strand
TCGGATGGAGCCGCTCAAAAAAATGTGGGTGGCAGGCGCTACAATGAGCGGGTTTTCCAAACAAGGATCGATTCGAAGGAGGAGCGATGAACTGGATGAAGATCGTTCTGGCAGGATTGGCGGGCGGAATTGCCCGCAATCTGGTCGACTTCGTCATGCATGAAGGGATCATGGGGTCGACCTATCAGAGTCTCCCCGACGTGTTCACCCAGACCCCGGCCAACCCGATCTGGTTTTTCGTGAACGCCATCATCACCGGCATCGTGGTGGCGGCTCTCTTCGCCCGCAGCTACAAATGCTGGCCAAGGGGATGGAAAGGCGGCCTCCACTTCGGTTTCTGGTTCGGTCTGGCCACCTTCTTCTACGGCTTCTACTTCCCGTTGGTGGTGGACGGCTTCCCCTATTTCCTGGCTTGGTGCTGGGGGGGCATGCAGCTGATCGGCTGCCTGGTCCTGGGCATCGTGATCGGCGCCATCTACAAAGAGTCGTAAAGCCGACGGCTCCGAATTACGATCCGGGCTCCGACGCCCGCCAACCGAGCCGCAACCGTCAGGGAGCGACACGCCGCTTCTCGGCATCGCCAACCCGTGATGTTCGCTCGAACCGAGCGGGGCGACCGACTGCAGCTCGGGCGGGACGCTTACAGACGTGCGCAGCTCGATTGAGGCTTTCTTCGCCTCCCCGCCAAATCTTGTTCGCCCGTACCTTGGCGCCGGCAACCGAAAGTCTTCTTGCTGTCCTTCTGTTAAGATGCCCGGGCCATGTCCGAGCGCGTTCTGGTCGTAGGCGCCAACGCGGCGGGTATGACGGCGGCGAGCCGGGCCAAACGCTTGGATCCGAGGCTCGAGATCACTGTCATCGATGCCGGCGAATTCATCTCCTACAGCATCTGCGGGTTGCCCTACTACCTGTCCGGAATCGTCTCCGAGCACTCCGACCTGATCCGTTTTACGCCGGAAGCTCTGGAGCAGCAACGCGGAATCCGCGCCCGAACCGGCCTGCGCGCCGATTTGGTCATGGCGGGCAAGAGGGCGCTTGCCTGCACCAGCCTCGCCGACGGGCGAAGTCATGAGCTGGGCTTTGACCGGCTGGTGATCAGCACCGGCTACCTGCCTCGCCACCCGGAGATCGAAGGAACGGATCTGCAGGGTGTGTTGACGGTCAGCCGACTGGAGGACGGACTCCGGATTCGCCGCGCCATCGACACCGGGCGCTGTGGGCGCGTAGCGATCGTAGGTGGCGGCTATGTTGGCTTGATGATGGCCCACGGGCTTCGGGAACGCGGATTGGAGGTGGTTCTCTTCGAGCAGAACGCCCACCTTTTCGATCAGATAGACGGTGACATGGCCGAACTGGTGGAGGATGAACTGCGGCGGGCGGGCGTGGAACTGCACCTCGAGACCCGGGCTGAGCGCCTGGTTGGCCGCGACGGCGTTTTTGTGGCCGTCCAGGCCGGCCGTGAACGGATCGAGGCCGACCTGGCCCTGATCGACGTCGGAATCCTTCCCAACACCAGGCTCGCCGAGGAATCCGGTCTCGCGTTGGGTATCAGCGGAGCCGTACAGGTGGATGAGAGGGGCATGACCAGTCAGCCCGGCATCTACGCGGCCGGCAACTGCGCCGAGACCTTTCACCGGGTTTCCGGAAGGCCGATCTTTTCGGGTCTCGGTACCAGCGCCGCGAGACAGGGCCGGGTCGTGGGCGAAAACCTGGCCGGCCGCCGCTCCGCTTTCCCGGGGACGTTGGAAACTTCAATCGAGCGTGTCTTCGAACTCGGGATCTCGCGCACGGGACTGACCAGCAAGCAGGCCTGGCAACATGGCTTCGAATGCGATTCGGTGCGCATTCGCTCGCGTGACCGGGCCGGCTACTACCCCGGCAGCCGTCCCATGGATGTCAAGCTGATCTTCGAGCGACGCTCAGGACGGGTCCTGGGCGGCCAGATCGTCTCGGCCCCGCAAGCAGCCAAGAGGATCGACACCCTGGTGGCCGCACTCAGTTCCGGCATGAAGCTCCGAGATCTGGCTCAACTCGATCTCGCCTACGCGCCCCCGATGGGCACGTTGTGGGATCCCATCCAGGTCGCGGCCAACGTCGGTTTGAGAAAGCTGGATTGAGCCGAGCGCAAAGTCGTCTTCCGGGGGGCGCCGTGCGCGAATTCAGGACATCCCGAAGTATCCTCGACGCAGGGTTCGAAAGCGGCGGGGAGCGTGTCACCGCAGCGGTCGTCAGGCTTGGTGACTGACGATTCGACTCAACCGCTCCAAAATCAAATCATCCTCCGACTCGAATACGGTGCGAAGGTCGATGATCAGGCGGTTGCGCTCGATCCGTGCCAGAATCGGAGGATCACCTTGCCTCAAGTGGATTTCTATCTGATTGGGTGTAAATACCTTTGAAGCAATAGATAATAGGGGAGAAGAAATTGTCTCTTCCGGCGCCGAACCCCCGCCGACAACAGAATGTCCCTCGACGATCTCCACTTCCAGATCGGTGGGAAGAAGACTTTCTTGGATTTTCCGGCAGCGCTTCTCGAGTTCCTGAAACTCGGCTCTCAGCATCCGGTGGATGGGAAGAGTCTGCTGGTAGGTGCCTTTCTCGTACTCGATCAGAGTGTGCTCGAGCGCGGCGTAGGTGACCTTGTCGACGCGAAGAGCGCGCATCATCGGATTCTGGCGCAGTCGGTCGACAAGATCGAGCCGACCCACGATCAGGCCCGACTGGGGACCTCCCAAAAGCTTGTCGCCGCTGAAGCAGACCAGGTCGGCTCCGGTTCCCAAAAGCGACTGGACGTCGGGTTCTCGCTTGAGAAAGGGTTCTGGGGAGGGGAAGAGGTGACCGCTGCCGGCGTCCTCGACGAGCGGAATCTCTTTTTCTCGCGCCAATGCCACCAGGTCGGCGAGCGAGGGCCGATGGGTAAAGCCCACGATGCGGTAGTTGCTGGGGTGGACGCGCAGTATCAGACCCGTCCGGT
>JBFGHF010000627.1:0-2982 GCA_041578355.1 Acidobacteriota bacterium | reverse complement strand
CCGCCCGCCTGGGGCAGACGACCGATTACGACAAGCTCACGCTCGAGGTCTGGACCAACGGGGCGGTCACGCCCCAGGATGCCGTGGCGTACGCCGCCAAGATCCTGAAGGACCACATGGCGATCTTCATCAATTTCGAGGAGGAGCCCGAGTTGGGTCAGTCGGGTCAGGATGAGGAAGGGGATGCGGTCAACGACAATCTCAACAAGTCGGTGGAAGAGCTGGAATTGTCCGTCCGTTCCTACAACTGCCTGAAGAACGCCAACATCCAGACCATCGGGCAGTTGGTGACGCGCACCGAAGCCGAGATGCTCAAGACCAAGAACTTCGGGCGGAAGTCGCTCAATGAAATCAAGGAGATCCTGGCCGACATGGGACTCTCCTTCGGCATGGAACTGGACGAGAAGGGGCGGCCGATCGCGGAGAAGATGGGAGCCTAAAGAGGTTGGAAGGACGAACCTCGAAGTTCGGACGCAGGCCGCGGATTTTCGAGTTTCGTCGCAATTTGACTGGATCGAGCCGCCTGCCGGCAAACCTCGCAGACGGCCTTTCGGAGTAATAACGATGCGTCACCGCCGGTCAGGAAGAAAACTGAATCGCACCTCCAGCCACCGCCAGGCCATGCTGCGCAACATGGTGACGGACTTTCTGGATCGCGAGAAACTGGTCACCACCGTACCCAAGGCCAAGGAGCTTCGGCCCTTCGCGGAGAAGATCATCACCCTGGGAAAACGTGAAACACTGCACGCTCGCCGTCAGGCGTTGGCCGTGATCCGGCGAAAAGACGTGGTGGCCAAGCTCTTTGACACACTGGCGCCCCGTTTCGCGGACCGAAAGGGCGGTTATACACGAATCGTCCGCCTCGGCTACCGCAAAGGTGACAGCGCCGAGATGGCCCTCATCGAATTGGTCGGCAGCGAGTTGGAAGCGGTCAAAGAGAAGAAGTAAGAACGCCCGCCTGAAGGGCGAACCCACCCGAAACTCGGGGTGCGGTGCAAGCGAACCCCGGCAATCAAATCTTTCCCTGTCTCTTTCCCCCCGTCGGGATCTCACACTCGTTGGCGAAGCCGTTTAACCGGCGGTGGCGCTGCGCTTCCCCGCCCAGGCGTGCTTTCCCTGCGGGAAGAAAGGCAATGCTCGCCGGCCGCGGCGCTGTGGGGCGCTCAGTAGGAAAGAACGGACTGCAGGGACTCGAGGATTAATTCTTCAAGCCCGCCGCCAGCCAAAGATCCATGTAGATGCTGATCAGTTTTCGCAGGTGGGCCTCGATCTGGGCGTTCTTGAGACAGAGGTGGGCACTGCCTCCCCGGCCGCTCTTGCTGAAGATCTTCCAGTCTCTCAACAGACCCGTCTCCATCGATTCCCGCAGTTCTCTTTCTTTCCGCTTCCCTAGATTGACGTGATAAACGAGTTTCAGATCGTCTCCCGTCAGCAGCGCCGCACACTCCGAATCGCTCAGAGTGTAGATTTCATGAAAGCGGAAGAAATTCAGCTTCTGGACGTCGGGTACGCTCCGCGCCGTCTCCCCCGGTTGGCTCTCCGGCCAGACGTCTTCGATCCGCAGGTTCAAGCCGTCCAAGATCTTCTTCAAATTGAGGAGACTAATCCGGTAAAACCCGTTCTCCATACAGGAAAGCGAACTCTCGGGGATCTCGCAAAGCAAGGCGGCTTGTCTGATGGAGAGCCGCTTTCGCTTGCGAAGGGACCGGATGCGGGATCGAATCAGACGGTTCACTTGATCATCGACAGTGTGCATAACGACACCCAAAAAATCTCATTCGACGCCCCGGGTCCAGGGCGGGCTAGCAGCTTAGCCAATTCTAAAAGATGCCTTAATGAATGTCGAGGGTTGAATAGCGTACGGTTTGGTCGGACCATTCGGTCCCCAAATCCGGCGCTCTTTCCCTCTTCAGAAGGCGAACTCGAGAACCGGCAAAAAGTGGGCGGAGGCCTTATTTCAACCGCCACTGATCCGCGGAGGGAGCTAAAGGACGGTTGAGCCAGAGAGGGCGTCGGAGGCCGTCCGGGTGAGTCTCTTTCTCCTTGGCCAACCGGTTCCATTCCTTGTAGACGGCGAATGACTTGTTGGTGTCGACGACTACATCACCGTAGCGATCCTCTGGTCCCGCTTTGCACAATCGCACTTTTTGCAACCAGCAGTGGGCGCCCGAGATAGGGTCGGGGTGAACCCCGTGGGTGAGGTTCTGGTGGACGCCGCCATCCCGCCAGAAAATGCGCTTCGAGTCGGGGTCGGAAGAGGTGTAGGGCTGCACACCTGACAGAGTCTCCATTTTCCAGACTCCCTTTTCAGGACTCGAGATTCGCACGGTGTTGGCCATCCAGCCGTTTCCCTGATCTTGGGGGCGCCGCCAACGACCAATATGGTGCGAGCAGGCGATGACTCCGGGACGGACCGCTTCGGTCACCCAGGCCTTGTCGACGAACCAACCGATCTCCGTCTCGACCCGGACCAGGTCGCCGGTCCTCACCGAAAGGTGCAGGGCATCGCTGCTGTTGATCCAAACCGGGTTGCGGTGGGCGATCTCGCTCAACCATTTCGAGTTGGCCGAGCGTGAATGGATGTGAGTGGGCAGCCGAAAGGTCGGCAGCAGGACGCATTCGCCCCGGGAACGGTCGAGGGCGTCCGGATGAATATGGGAGCGGATGTAGCCGGGAATCGCCTGATCCGGGTGCCCGAACTCGACCATGGTCCCTGAGTAGAATTCCTGTTTTCCGGAAGGGGTCGGAAATCCGCGGTAGCTTTCGCCGCCGACGCGGACTCCGATCACCTTCGAATCTCGGATGATCCGACCGTCGCCGTCGACCTCGCTCCCCTCCAACTCTTGCGGGGACAGTCTGGACTGATGCTTGGCGTAACCGCGCGCCTCGATCTCGAACGCTCCGTGGCGCCGCATGTAGTCGAGTGGCGTCAAGCCCTCCTTTGCGGCACGCTCGGGTAGGCCGGGGGTATGCTCGAAAATG
>JBFGHF010000626.1:0-3003 GCA_041578355.1 Acidobacteriota bacterium | reverse complement strand
TTCATCGAACAGATCCATCCCGACGACGAAGTGATGGTGCTCTCCTTTGACGACGATGTGTATCTGGAGACGGACTTCACGCGCAACAAGGAGGAAGCCAAGCGGGCGGTCAAAATGACCAGAACGGGCCAGAGCACACGGCTTCACGACGCGATCTTTCTGGGTTTGCGCGAGATCGGGCGCCAGCCCAACCGCAAGGTCATGGTGGTTTTTTCCGACGGCATCGATACCACCAGTTCGCAGTCTCATCGCGGAGAAACCATCAAAATCGCTCGCGAGGCCGAGACCACGGTCTATTCCATTCACTTCGACACCCGGTATCAGATGAACGCTCCCCAGCCACCGCCCCTGGGGACGCCTCCCACCATCCCCGGGCGAGGCCCGGGTCCCCTGGGAACGCCCGGACCATTCCCCGGCGGGTCGCCCAACCCGGGTCAGACGCAAGCCGACTATGAGCGCGGGCGAAGTTATTTGCGGCAACTGGCCCAAGTTTCAGGCGGCGCCATGCTGGAGGCCCGGTCGGATCTGAGCAACTTGAGTGCCGTTTTCGCCCAGATCGCCGAGGAGATGCGCAGCCTCTACAGCGTCAGTTATGTTTCCAGCAACACCAAGCAGGACGGCAAGTTCCGCAAGATCAAGGTCCATGTCGACGTCCCCGACGCCCGGGTGCGGGCACGCAACGGCTACCGGGCGCTGAAGCGGGCCGGACCCACGGTGGATTGAACCCGGTCCTCGCTGCGCGGTCGATTCTCCGTCGTCAGGGAAGCAGATTCGGGCCTTCTCCGCTCCTGCTTTCTCAGGGGCATGTTGCCCGAATCGCGGAATAGCTGTGATTCGGCGCCAGCAACGCTGACAGAGCCGCGTTCGTGAGAACGCGGACAAAGTGGTCGCACGAGTCTGTCTTCGTTCTCGCTCTCGCTCTCGGTCTCGGCCTCGCTCTCGGTTTCGACTAACAAGCCCACCCGCTCCAAGACAAAAAAAACAATCCTCCCGAGGCAGGTTTCTTTCGTCGCGGATTTGCGACTGGGGGCCGAGTTCAGCCGACATGGACCACGATTCGTCGGGGCCGGGGGGTGTGGCGATGTTCCCAGAGGAAGATCCCCTGCCAGGTCCCCAGCACCAACGCGCCTGCCGTCACGGGAATGCTCAAGCTGGTCGAAGTCAGTGCGGCCTTGATATGCGAGGGCATGTCGTCCGGGCCCTCCGCGGTATGGGTGAAGTGAGGATCGTTCTCCGCAACCAACCGATTGAGCCAGTCTTCGAGATCACGCCGGGCCGAGGGGTCGGCGTTTTCCTGAATGGTGAGGCTGGCAGAGGTGTGGCGCACGAAAAGGGTGCACAAGCCTTCCGCGACACCTGTGGCCGAAACGGCCTGGGCGACTTCCGATGTGATCTCGTGCAACCCCTGACGAGAGGCTCGAACCGTAATCTCTCGAGTCATGATCGTCTTCCATTGGATCTCAGCAGGCGTCGGGTCGGTCGCCTCCGATCGGGCGAAACGCTACTTTCCCTCTTTCCAGTGCTTTCGCCAGGAGAGAGGCCGCATGTCGGTCCAAACCTCTTCGATGTAATCGAGGCACTCTTTCTTGGAGCCTTCAAAACCGCCATCCTCCCAGCCCTGGGGAGCCTCGCGGTCGGCGAACCAGATCGAGTACTGCTCCTCATGGTTGATGACCACCTTGTAGCGCGAGTCCCCGCCTTTCGCCATCCCGTCCATTTTCTTGCGCCAGGTGAGGGGACGCATGTCGGTCCAGACTTCTTCGATGTATTTGAGGCACTCCTGTTTGTTCCCCGTGAATCCCACGTCTTTCCACCCCTTGGGGGTCTCGCGGTCGGCGAACCAGACCGAGTATTGCTCTTCGTGATTGATGACCACGTTGTAGGTGTATGTATCCTTCTCCTCGTTCCATCCCGCTGCTGCGGCCGCGCCCAAGCCGAGCGAGAGGAGAGGGATCCAAAGCGTTGCATTCTTGATCATGTCCCGGATCCTCCGTTCTGGTGCGACTTGTGTTGTTTGCGGGATGTTATCTCGCCCGGCACTCATCGCTCAAGCCGAGGACAGAACGATTGCTCGGGTCGAAGGCGGACCGTCGCCGATGTGAGAAAGCCCGCGGGGACCTGCGGAGACGGGCCCGTCAGGGATGCCGGGTTCTCGGCCGGCGTGACGTCTCGGAGATTGGCGGGTTGGGACCGCGGGAAGACTTCTTTGCAGGCCCCTCGCGACCGGTTACCGATCAGTATCGGGATCGTTTCTATCGGCGGTTCTTCGATCCAACCCACTCTCTTCGACCTCCTGCAACCGGATCGTGCCGAGGTCGATCAGAGGCGGGCTCTGAGGCCCGATCTCGATCCACTCCTGGTGACCGTGGTAGGAGGGGTATTTGGCGGGTTCCAACATGGGGCCGCCCAGGTTCTTTTCGATCGACTGTCGTTTGGATTGGCTCGATTGAATATCGATTCGGTAGCGGCCGGCGGGAAGATTGCGGTAGGAGTGAGGCCGGACGCCGAACCCCTCGTGGTTCTTGCCCTCAAGGTCTTTGAGCGTGACCCACGGGGCACGGTCAGCTTTCTCGCTGCCCGGTGTTTCGACGTGAAATTGCAGATCCGTCCCCTTCTGCAGTTCCACTCTGATCCGGGAGCCTTCGGGTTGCAGTTCGAGTTCCTCTTCGTGGAAGGCGAAGCCGGCCGCCCGCAACTTGAGGCGATACTCGCCGGGTTGGAGGCGCGGGAAGAGAAGTGTGGGCGTTGCGGGCAGCTGCATCTTCACCGAAATTTGTCGCCAATTGACTTCATTGTCGCGGTAGATCAGCTTCTTCGAGAGAGTCAGCTCGACGAAGCCTGTTTCACCCAGGCTCTCGACTCCCGGAAGTTCCAGAGTAAGGGGAGCGCTCTCGATCTCCAGGAAAAGCTCATCGGGAGGCGAATCGGGGTCGATCTCGTAAGTCGCCTGAAACCAGGATTGATCCGGTGTATTTATGGAAGGTCTTTCGACCTGTAGTCCCC
>JBFGHF010000625.1:0-3012 GCA_041578355.1 Acidobacteriota bacterium | reverse complement strand
TGGCGGGTGCGGCGGCTCGCGTTTTGGCCGCGCTGGACGAGGAGCAAAGGGAAAAAGCGGCGTTGGCGATGGCCGACGAAGAGAGGGAGAACTTTCACTTCGTCCCGCGCGCCCGCCGAGGGATCTCCTTCAAGGACCTCCGTCCCGACCAGCGCTATCTTGCGCACGGTCTGCTCGCTTCCGGGCTGAGTCGGCGGGGCTATCTCAAGGCGACGACCATCATGAGCCTGGAGCGAATCCTCTTCGAGCTGGAGTCCGCTCCGCGCCGGGATGCCGAGCTCTACTTCTTCAGCGTATTCGGAGACCCGGCGCCGGGAGCGACCTGGGGCTGGCGGGTCGAAGGCCACCACCTCTCCCTCAACTTCACGATCGTCAAGGGCTCGAAGATCTCCGCCACGCCTTCGTTCTTCGGCAGCAACCCCGCTGTCGTCAAGAGCGGTCCGCAGGCGGGTTTGCGGGCCTTGGCCGAGGAAGAGCAATTGGGCCGCAGGCTGGCCCGCTCGCTTTCTCCGGATCAGCGGAGGCTTGCCGTCTTCAGCGACCGAGCGCCCCGCGACATCATCACCGGGGCCCAGCGCACCATCGAACGTCTCGATCCCCCCGGGATCGCCTGGGACCGTCTGGAGACCGAGCAACGACAGGTCCTGCGCGAATTGATAGAGACGTATCTGAGGCGCCACCGCTCCGAACTTGCCGACTCCGATCTCGAAAAGATTGAAGGAGCGGGTTGGAGCCGGGTCCACTTCGCCTGGGCGGGTGGCTTCGATCCGGGGCAAGGTCATTACTATCGAGTCCAGGGCGCCACCTTCCTTCTCGAGTACGACAACACCCAAAACGGCGCCAACCACATCCACGCCGTCTATCGCGACTTCCAAGACGATTTCGGCAGGGACCTGCTCAAGGAGCACTACCAAGCACGGCACTAGCGAGCGACCTCATACGCCGAGAGGTCTCGTAATCGTATTCGTAATCGTATTCGTAATCGGCCCGCTTTCCGAGATCAATCAGAGTCATCTCGCCAACGAGTTTCGACAACGATTACGATGGCGATTACGACGTCTCAAAACTCAGACTTGACCAGTTTGTGAACTTCCTGCCGACCTAGTCCCTGTCCAAAGGCTTGATGCGAGCGCTCGGGATCGGGTTCGGAATCGGGATCGCCTTCGGGACCCGCTGATGTTAAGGGGTATTTGTCGAACGCACCACTCGGGCAGTCCTTGACATGCAACCAAAAGGTTGCATATAATCTCGGCATGTCGACCGTGTTCGCCGCCGTTTCCGACGATACCCGCCGTGGCCTGCTGGAGCAGCTCCGCAGGCAGGGGCCGCTGTCGATCACCGATATGGCTTCGGCTTTTCCCATCACCCGCCAAGCCGTGACCAAGCACCTGCGGATTCTGATCGATGCCGGTTTGGTGGCGACCGAATGGAGGGGCCGGGAGAGGCTGCATCGGCTCAGAGCTCGGCCCTTGAAAGAAGTGGATGAATGGCTGCGGCCTTACGCCGCGGCATGGGACCGTAGGCTGAACCGCCTCAAAGTCCATTTGGGAGAGGAGACGTCATGAAAGCGATTGAGAGAACACTCGAACTGCGATCCGAACCGGAAAAAGTTTGGAAGGCCCTGACCGACGAGAAGGAACTGGCGAGGTGGTTCCCCGACGAGGCGGCGGAGTTGGACCTGCGGCCCGGCGGAGACGGGGCTTTCAGCTGGGAAAATCATGGACGCTTTGCCGTCCGCGTGGAAACGGTGGAGCCGAACAAAAAGCTGGTCTGGCGCTGGGCGCGCCGGCCCGGGACCCCGATCGAAGGGGGTCCGTCGACTCTCGTGGAGTGGACATTGACTCCGCGCCCCGGCGGCGGCACCCTGCTCGAGCTTCGCGAGTCCGGTTTCGAGACGCTCCAAGCCAGAGAGCAGAACGTGGAGGGTTGGAACGCGGAACTCAAAGAGCTGGTCGCGCTGCTGGGCGAAGAGTAGCGTTTCGAACATCAAACATTGAACATTTCGAACGTCGGCGTTCGCTGGTTCGGCCAGCAGCGCTTCGGCGGGGAGTCGCCAGGTGGGAACGGCCGCCGAGATGCGATGCTCGATATTCGATGCTGTTGGCGGGGAGGCAGCCCCCCCGGAGGTTGTTTCGGATTCGGGCGGATCGTTGCGCGAACTTACCGATCGGCCGTGTAGTGGAAGGGGATAAGCGTGTCGCTCCACAGTGTCGAATCACTCCAGAGTACGCTGCCCGCCCAGAGTGTGGAGGCCGACCAAAGTACGCTGTCCACCGAACTGACACTGCTGTCCCAAAAGGAGTTTTCCGCCCAGAGCGTGCTGGCGTCCCGAATCCGATCTCCCCAAATGACACTTCCGGACTCGAAGAAGCCGACCGTCCACAAAGTGCTGTCCGCTTCGATGATGGCGTCGGACCAATCTTTGCCGCCGCCCCAGATGGGCTGCGAGGTGCCGTCGATCATCCGGCTGTAGGCGAGCCGGTTGCCCACCGCCACGGCGCCTCCCGCGTAAACCTTCTCACCTTCCAGATACCAGTAGGGCGAAACCGGCTTGGTGAGCTCCCGGTGCGTGACGTCCATCGCTTCGGCCAGCTTGACCGCCGTCCAGGCGTTGACCAGACCGTTGCCCTGCTCGAGAAGGTGCGGCCATCGCAGCTTGATAGCCGAGAGGAGCAGGATGGCTTTGGTCAACGAAGGGGTGAGTTCATGATTGGCGCTTTGCATGAGCGCCACGGTCCCGGTGACATAACCGGCGGCCATGCTGGATCCGCTGAGCACCAGGTATTGCTCGTTCAGCTTCTTCTCCGGATAGTGCTCTTCCAGATAGCTTTTGCTGATCAGCAGGGACGCGATGTTGTTGCCCGGAGCGCTCAGGTCGGGTTTGAACAAGCCGTCGATGTAGGTCGGACCGCGAGAGCTGTAGCTGGTCGCCTTGTCGTCGGAATGGCGGGGCGTTTCCTTGGTGTTGATGGCGCCTACGGTGATTGCCTGAGGCAGATTGGCCGGGCTGTT
>JBFGHF010000624.1:0-3021 GCA_041578355.1 Acidobacteriota bacterium | reverse complement strand
GTTGAGAACCTATCGGGGATATCTCTCCCAACTGCAGGCGGCCACGAGCCGAAGCTTCATCACCGAGACGCTGATCAACAACCCGCAGTGTGCTCGGATCGTCTATCGCCTCTTCGAAGCCAAGTTTCAACCCGGAGAGGCGGAGTCGAAACGAAAACAGCAAATCGCCGCCGCCGCCGAGGAATTCTCCGCCAGCCTCGACAAGATCAGTTCGCTTCCGGAAGATCACACCTTGCGCTCACTTTTTCAGTTGATCCAGGCCACTGTGCGCTCCAACTTCTTCCAGAACAAGGCCTTCATCAGCTTGAAAATCCGCTCGGCGGACGTCGAAGAGATGCCCGAACCGCGCCCCATGTTCGAGATCGTCGTCGACAGTCCCGGCGTCGAAGGGATCCATTTGCGGGGCGGGAGGGTCGCCCGCGGAGGGCTTCGTTGGAGCGATCGGCCAGACGACTATCGCACCGAAGTCCTGGGTCTGATGAAGACACAGATGACCAAGAACGCGGTCATCGTCCCGGTCGGTTCCAAAGGAGGCTTCGTCGTCAAACATCCCCCCGCGGAACGGGAGGAGCTTCAGGCGCACGTTCGAGTGCAGTACAAGACGTTCGTCCGGGGACTCCTCGACTTGACCGACAATATTGTGGAAGGAAAGACGGTCCACCCCGAGGGGATGGTGATCTTCGACGAACCCGACCCCTATCTCGTTGTGGCGGCCGACAAGGGGACCGCCACCTTCAGCGACACCGCCAACGAGATCAGCCGGGAATACAATTTCTGGCTGGGAGACGCTTTCGCCTCGGGCGGTTCCTACGGCTACGACCACAAGAAGGAGGCCATCACGGCGCGCGGCGCCTGGGAGTGCGTAGCCCGTCATTTTCGCGAGAAGGGCATCGACATAGGGAAAGAAGAGTTCACCGCGGTCGGAATCGGCGACATGTCGGGCGACGTGTTCGGCAACGGTTTGCTCTACACCGACAAGATCCGGTTGCTGGCCGCATTCAACCACCTCCATATCTTCGTCGACCCCGACCCCGAGGCGAAGTCCAGCTTCCGGGAAAGGCGACGGCTCTTCAACCTGGCCCGTTCCAGCTGGGAAGATTTCAACCCCGAACTGATCAGCCAGGGAGGTGGAGTTTTTTCCCGCCAGGCCAAATCCATCCCCCTCAGTCCGGAGATGAAGGTCCTGCTGGGAACGGACGCCGAGAGTCTGAGCGGACGGGATCTGATCCGCACCTTGCTCCAGCTTCCCGCGGACCTGCTCTGGAACGGGGGCATCGGGACTTACGTCAAGTCGAGCGCTGAACGGAACCCGGAAGTCGGGGACACCGCCAACGACGCCGTGCGCGTCGACGCAGCGGAACTCAGATTCAAGGTCGTCGGGGAGGGGGGCAACCTGGGTTTCACCCAGCTGGCGCGGATCGAATTCGCCGCCAAGGGCGGCCGCATCAACACGGACGCCATCGACAATTCGGCAGGCGTCGACATGAGCGACCACGAAGTCAACATCAAGATCCTTCTTCAGCCGCGGGTTCAAAGCGGCAAGTTGAGCTTCGAGGAGCGCAATTCCCTCCTCAAGGAGATGACCGACGACGTCAATCGGCTGGTTCTCAAAAACAACTACAATCAGTCGCTTTGCTTGTCGCTGGCGGAGCGTGCCAGCCGCCACGATCTGGCCGTCTTCGAGTCCCTGCTCGAGCACCTGGCGGGCAGGGGAGACCTCAAGCCGGCCGTGGAGTTCCTCCCCGGCCAAAAGGAGTTCGAAAAGCGCCGCAAGCAAGGGGTGGGATTGACGCGGCCCGAACTGAGCATCCTTTTGGCCTATACCAAGATGGCCCTCCAGCGCTATCTCCTCGGGACCGAACTCCCCGACGAGAAATACCTCCAGCACCACATCCACGACTATTTTCCGGAGCAGATTCGGAAGCGGTTCGCTGAAGATGCCCTGCAGCACCCTCTGCGCCGCGAAATCATCGCTTTGCAACTCACCAACATGGTGGTCGATCATTTGGGAGTCTCTTTCGTGCACGGGACGATTCGAGACACGGGAGCCACGCCGGCCGAGGTGATCCGCACCGCCCTGGCAGCTCTCGAGATCCTCGATTTGACGCCGTTTTGGAAACGGATCTTCGAATTGGACAACAAGATCGATCCCGCCAACCAATACGAGGCCTTGGAAGAGGTGGCGGGGGCCGTGGAAGGAGTCGTGCAGTGGATTCTGCTCTCCGGTGTCGAAATCGACGACCTCTCGAGATTCGTCGAGACTTACCGCGACCCGCTCGCCAGAGTGAGAGCGACTCTGGCCGACCTGCTGCCCGTCAGTGAAAGAAAGCGCTTCGAAGCCAATCTGGCTCGCCACAAGAAAAAGAAATTCGTCCCCGCTCTGGCCGCCGATATCACTTCCTTCGAGTATTTGACCAGCGCCATGGGTGTGATCGACGCCGCCAGGGCCACCGGAGTCTCGCTGGAAGAGGTCGCCAAGGAGTTTTACGCATTGGGCGACCGCCTCTCGCTGGGCTGGTTGAGGGACTCTCTCAACAACCTCCGCAAACGAACCAAATGGGAGAAGATCGCCTGCGGCGGACTGGTGATGGACCTGCGCAACGTCCAGCGTCAACTCACCATCGCCTATCTCCAGACCCAGAGCGGAGAGAAGCTCAGCGTTTCCGCGTTTCTGGCACGCTACCCCAAGCTGTTGAAACGCTTCGATCAATCGCTCTGGGAGATCCGAGAATCGAAGAGCCTGACGCTCACCAACGCCAGCGTCCTCACGCGGCTCCTGCTGCACATCGTCGAGAAAGCCCTCGCCGGGAGTCCCGTCCATGCCGTCTAAGACCGGGGTGGCCGTGATCGGGGCCGGTGTTTTCGGCTGCTGGTCGGCTCTCTCCCTACAGGAGGCGGGTTGTCCGACAACCCTCGTGGACGCCTGGGGAGTAGCCCATCCCCGGGCCAGTTCGGCCGGGGAAACGCGTTTGATTCGGATGGGGTATGGCCCCAAGGCTCACTACACGGAGTGGGCCTGGG